>JABZLU010000128.1:0-3603 GCA_015256605.1 Solobacterium sp. | reverse complement strand
GTTTATGTCTGGAGCAGGGACGTGTTCACCAACTCTGGATTTTAAGACATTGTATTCGCTATTTGAAAAAGACTATCAAATAGCGGTTATTGAAAAAGCAGGGTATGGCTTTAGTGATATCAGCGATATAAGTAGAGACATCGATACAATCTTATTTGAAACTAGAGAATCGATGAATCTAGCTGGGGTGACTAATCATAAATATATTTTATTTCCACATTCTATGTCAGGAATTGAAGCACTCTATTGGGCAAATAAATATCCAGATGAAATAAAAGGGATTGTTGGATTGGATCCATCTGTACCTTCAGCATATCAAAACACAAAAATAAATACGTTCTTGTTAAGTGCAGTGAAGTTTGGAGCAGATATAGGACTCACTAGATTTCTTCCGTATCTTGTGGATTCTTCATCTGCTATCAAAGATGGAAACTTAACAGAGGAAGAAAAAGAATTATATAAAATTATCTTTTATCGAAGAACTGCAACGACTTCAATGATCAATGAAGCGAAAACAATTCAAGCAAACGCCAAGAAATTAGAAGAAGTAGATACAACTAATGTGCCCATGCTATTCTTTATCTCAAATGGAGATGGTACTGGTTATTCAAAAGAAGAGTGGAGGAGCTTTGGGGTTGGTTATTTAGCGAACAAACAGAATGGCGAATATCAGTTTTTGGATTGTTCTCATTATGTTCATAATATTGCATACCAACAGATTTATGAAGAGAGTATCAAATTTATAAATCAATTAAAGTAAAAAGCAGTAAACCAAATTTGATTTACTGTTTTGAGTTGCTACGCTAATTACTTTTATTTAATTTTCTACTTCGATAAAGGTAAATTTATCAATTTGTAAATCTTAATAAATACCCATTGGGATCTTGTATTAAGAACTCGGTTTGCGTTTCTTCTGTACCATTAACTTGATATATGCTTCTGTTTAGTTCTCTGTATATTTCTAAATTTAAAGTTTTCACTAATTTATACAGACCTTCAATATCATCAACGGCTATTGAAAAATTAATTCCTCTTCCCAAAGGATATATTAGCTCGTCTATATTCCAACCATTGTCATGAATTTGTTCAAACATAAATTGACTATCTTGAAAAGACATGAAAACGAATTTTTCTTCAGGACGTTCGTATTCAATCTTAAATCCTAAGTCATTATAAAACCTTTTGGTCTGTTCAATATCAAAAACCGATAACTCGGGAATCATCTTATTAAAATCCATATTCATTCCTTATTGTGCATTTTTTAGTACATTTAGAATTTTTTCTGTTTCATAGATTGCATCATCAACCTGCTGGCTAGCATTGTTGATTTTGGATTGTACATAGATATCAGAGAAAAAGTTATCAAGAAGATAATCTGTAACTTTTGCGAAAGTATCAATCTCAATATCAACTGTAATATAATCTCCTACATCTTGTAATTCACGAGTTAGATTCTCTAAAGCAACCTTCGCATATCTGATTTCTTCCTGTGCTTTTTCGATATGATTGTGCTTGATGATAGAGGTGATAAAACCACCTGCAAAGATATCAAATAAACCCCAGTTTCTTGCTTTCTTGAGGAATGTTTTTGCTTGATACAAGTGTTGTAGTGCATCTTCGGCTGCGAAGATAGCTTCTGTAATATCGTTTTCTAATGTATTCATAACTTTAGTTTACTCCTGTATATCTGAAAGTGAATCATTTTTATAGTAGATTTTTGCGAACCCAGTTTGCGCATCCTTCTTGGAAGTAGTGTTCTGCATGGTCAGTTGCAATTTCTTTTAGACATGGCATGGCATTGCCCATCGCAACCTTTACACCCGCAACTTCTAACATGGATAAATCATTTTCACCATCGCCAATAGCACAGACTTGTTCTGGTAAAATATTTTCCTGTTCCATAATCATGCGAAGGCCATTGCCTTTATCAATCCCATGTGGTTGAACCTCTAACCAGTTCGAATTGACAAAGAAGACGGAGTACTTATCCGTAGGAATTTCTTTGGCAAGTTTCTTGAGTATTCCTGCTGTTCCTGAGAAACAAATCTTGATGATATATTTATCTTCGAGATTTTCAAGATTAAAATCGATTTCGGCACGATGGAAATGATGGTATTGTATAAAATCTCGTATTTGCGAGCAAATACGGAATAACATCAATGCAATGTAATTCTTCTTTGAGCCAGTTGTTAAAAAGTCTTTATCTGTTGATGCCATTAGGATAACAGGGTACTTCTCCGCAAGCGGTAGTAAGTTATGGATTTCTTCTTTTGTTAAAACGGGTAAGGATATATGTTCCTTCTCTTTTACAAAGTAGATATCTTGACCATTATTAGAGACTATATAGTCATAGATATCCTTTGGAAATCCTTTGAGGATACGTTCGTAATGACGACCAGTACAGATTGCGATACGTGTTCCTTGTGCTCGTAAAGTACGTAGTGTTTCTGCAGCGTATTGTGTTAAGTGACCAGGGCGAGCAAATAAGGTTCCATCTAAATCTGTCGCAAAGAGTTTAATATCGTTTTTTGTCATAGTTGTATTTTAGATGGTTCCTACCATTCTGGCAAGTTTTAGGACTTTTTAATAGGTTATCAAAAAACGGAGTGCTATAATCACCATATTCAAAAGGGAGTATTTATGAATATGAAAGTACGTGAAAAGAAAAAGCCTGGATTTTTACCATCCATTTCAATGATTGTTGTATTGTTGGCGTTAGTTGTTTATTCTGTTCGTTTAGATATTTCAATCATACCAGCTTTGGTATTATCGATTTGTTATTCACTTGGTGTAGCTTATTACTATGGCTATGGTTGGGATGAAATCATGGAAGTGGTCTATGAAAAGGAGAAGGGTGTTATCGGTGTCTTCTTCATCATTTTAATGATTGGTATGTTTATTGCGGCGATGATGTTTTCGGGAACGATTCCTACGATTATTTACTACATTGTTCATGTGATTAATCCTGCCTGGGTTATTCCGATGACGTTTATTATCTGTGCTGTGATTTCTGTTTTAATTGGAACATCTTGGGGTACGATTGGTACAGTTGGTGTCATCATGATAGCGATTGCGCAGAGTATGAATGTACCAATCGCAATCGTTGCTGGTGCAGTGGCTTCTGGATCACATGTAGGACAGTTAATCTCTCCAATGTCGGATACAGCCAACGTGGCTGCTAGTTTTGCTGAGACGGATACAATATCGATGATTAAGCGTGTAGCTGTCTTTACAATTCCAACACTGATATTTGCGCTTGTTGGGTATGTAGTGATGGGGATTAGTGTAGGTGGACAGGCTGCTGATTTAAGTGCAGCTAGTGCAATTACAAGTGATATTCAGAAGGTTTTCCATGTTAGTCCAATCTTAATCCTTCCAATGGTCATCGTATTTGTTATGACATTTTTAAAGAAGCCTATCGTTCAGACATTAGGTATCTCGGCAATCATTGGTATCTTGTTTGGTGTTGTATTTAATGGTTTTGATTTTGGAAATGGCCTATCTGCTTTATATGGTGGTTTTTCACTAGAGAAGATGACAACGATTCCTGTATCTTCTTTGAGTGATGTATTTGTAAATCTCTGTAATCGTGGTGTGATGACT
>JABZLU010000127.1:0-3617 GCA_015256605.1 Solobacterium sp. | reverse complement strand
GTGCAGGAATATCATTGGTGTTGGCTTCGCTAGGTGCATCAAACATCCAGTCCATATCATCTTGGTATAGATAGAGTGCATCAAAATTACGGTCCATTGCGCGTAATTTCATCCAATCATTTAATTCTCGATTTGGATCTTTTTGGATTACATCAGAATTAAATAATTCAAAGCCTGCAATCTTTCCTCTTTCGAAAGTAAAATGGGAATCTTTAATCCAATCTAAATGAATATTTTTATGGTAGGGATTATTCTCCCACTCATCAACAGATAGGAAGAGAGAAGGGCAGTTATTGGAGTCTTGGAATTCTGGGATACCAGCATCTGCAAGCATTTTAATGACTTTCTTCTCATTTTTCTTTGTAATGTGCATTCCTACAAAATCATTTTTTGTATCACTAGTGATATTTGTGAGGCAGCGTTCAAAGAACTCATTCATTTCATCGTTTAAAGTAATTTTCATGATTCAATCTTACATGAAAGTACATAATTTTTAAATGCAAGAATACTTTGATTTTCATCTGTTTCTGTTATAATTCACTTACTTGTTTGGAGGAGTTTATGGTACTTGCATTAGTATTGTTTGTTGTCATGTATATATTCTTGTTGGCACTTCCTGAAAAACGTCCATATGTTGCATTAATTGCGGCTGGGGTATTTATTCTATTAGGAATCTTGCCGTTAGGAAATGTCATCAAAGCTGTGGATTGGAATATTATTCTAATGTTGGCTGGTACGATGATGGTTGTACAGTTATTTATTGAAAGTCAAATGCCTGCACTTATGGCAGAAGGATTATTAAAAGCTGTTCCAAATATTCAATGGGCGGTAGTTGTATTGAGTATTTTTGCAGGAGTCATTTCTGCGTTTGTAGATAATGTAGCGACAGTATTGATGGTCGCACCTGTTGGACTTGCGGTATCAAAGAAATTAAAAATAAACCCTGTTCCGGTGTTAATTGCAATTGCAGTTTCAAGTAATTTACAGGGTGCTGCGACACTTGTGGGGGATACAACGAGTATTCTTCTAGGTGGATATGCAAATATGAGTTTTAATGATTTCTTTGTATTTATGGGTAGACCTGGTATTGCATTGTCAGTAGAAATTGGTGCTGCAATGACAATTCCAGTATTATTATTCTTATTTAGAAAATCAAAAGATCCAGTACATGAGGAAATTACTACGAAAGTAACGGACTTTGTGCCTTCGTTATTGATGATTGGTGTAATTGCGACACTGATTATCGCATCGCAATTTGAAAACAAACCACAACTTACAAATGGTTTTATCTGTATGGGATATGCAGTGATTGGAATCATCTATAGAGCAATTTGCGAGAAGTCCACTGCTGTTGTAAAGCGTGCAATTCAAGCAATTGATTTTAATACACTACTTCTATTGATTGGATTATTTGTGGTTATTTCGGGTATAACAGAGGCTGGTGTGATTGATGCGATAGCCGAACTCTTTGTAAAAGTGGGCGGTAGTTCAGTATTTGTGATGTATACGATGATTGTATTTGTATCGGTCATTATCTCTGCCTTTGTGGATAATATTCCATATGTTGCGACAATGTTGCCAGTGGTGCAGGGCATTGCAAACTCAATGGGTGTAGAACCATATGTGTTATATTTTGGATTATTAATTGGTGCAACCCTTGGTGGTAACTTAACACCGGTTGGTGCGAGTGCTAATATTGCGGCAATTGGTATTTTAAATAAAGAAGGATATAAAGTTTCCTCCAAAGACTTTTTCCGCATTGGTATTCCTTTTACATTAATTGCAGTATTTTCTGGTTACATCGTAACTTGGCTAATTTGGGGATAAATCGATAAAAGAGACTTCTTCTAAGTGAGAAGTCTCTTTTGCAAAATTATTTTATTTTTACCTTGCCAAACAGATATTTTCTTGCTATATTTATATAGCACTAATTTTAATGTGTATTGCGCCGATAGCTCAACTGGATAGAGCATTTGACTACGAATCAAAAGGTTGCGGGTTCGACTCCTGCTCGGCGCGCCATTCGGGATGTAGCACAGCTTGGTAGTGTACTTGATTTGGGATCAAGGGGTCGCAGGTTCGAATCCTGTCATCCCGACCATGATGGCGAGGTAGCTTAGTTGGCTAGAGCAATCGGTTCATACCCGGTAGGTCGTGAGTTCGAGTCTCACCCTCGCTACCATTACTATTTAAGAACGAGATGTAACATGCATCTTGCAAGAAACATCTCGGACCCTTAGCTCAGTTGGTCAGAGCTGTCGGCTCATAACCGACTGGTCGAAGGTTCGAGTCCTTCAGGGTCCACTAAAACGGAGGAATACCCAAGTGGTTGAAGGGTCCGGTCTTGAAAACCGGTAGGTCGAGAAATCGGCGCCTGGGTTCGAATCCCAGTTCCTCCGCCATTTAAATTATGTTCTTCGGAACAACACATCGCGAGGTAGAGCAGCCTGGTAGCTCGTCGGGCCCATAACCCGGAGGTCGTTGGTTCAAATCCTTCCCTCGCAACCATTTGGCTCTGTAGCTCAGTCGGTAGAGCAAAGGACTGAAAATCCTTGTGTCGCCAGTTCGATTCTGGCTGGAGCCACCTGAAAAACCTGTAGAAATACAGGTTTTTTCTTTGTCTATACATGATGTAATTATTCAATATTTCTATAATCTTATTTTTTTACTTCTGTTTCATACCATGCATCTACAGCTGGATCAATAACAGTCTGTTCTGTATCAACTTTTACAGATCTATATACAGGTGCGTAAAAATCATATACACCGCCATGATGTGAACAGGCTCCTTTTCCCTTCGCATTACTAGGGGACCAAGTTCCGTCATTGCATTGCGTTTTATAATCTACAATTTGATTTTCATATGTTGTTACAATTTCAACATGGCTTGATTCAGGGATTGCTGGATGATAGATATATTTAGAATAGACAATATCATCTACCTGACAGTTAGTTGTTATCGTTGTACCATCACAAGTCGGAATTGGTGTTGGAGTAGGCTTTGGCGTTGGTTTTGGGGTAGGTTTTGGTGTAGTCTTTGGGACTGAAACGGTTGTTGTAGTTTGTGTTGTTGGTTCTGTATCCGCAGTTGTTTGGTGTTTCTCTTCACTTGTGGAGTTACTAGAACAGCCATAAGAAAATAATAAAAATACAGCTAGTGAGATTTTACCAAACTGCTTTAAAAAATGATGTGTATGAATCATGTTCCCTCCGATTGATTACAATATATGGATAATGATAAAAGTTGTTGTGGTGTGGTAATACAATGGTTTTAGCACTGTTTATCTTTAAACAGTGTATGGATGAATTGTTACTAATATCATAAAAAGAAAAGTGATAATTGTAAATTTATTTTTGAGAGGAAATTTTGGTATACTGAACATATGAAAAAGATATTAATTATAGGATCTGCACATGTAGACTTTGTGTCACATGTAGATAGACTTCCGCAAGGAAATGAAGAGTTTAACGTTATAGCGCAGGAACAAATTATCAGCGGTACGGGTTTTAAAGCTGCAGATATATTTCAACATTTTGATTTTTCGTATGAATTATATGCTCCAGTTGGTACTGGCATTTATGGCGAAACAGTAGAGGCAGAGATGGTAGCACATAAT
>JABZLU010000126.1:0-3623 GCA_015256605.1 Solobacterium sp. | reverse complement strand
TCATTATGCATTCCGCATTAAGGGTATGCCTGAAGTTAGTATCGTACGTATGTTCTGGCTTGTAGAGGCAATTCTAGCAGGAATTGGACTACTCATTGGAATATGTTAATCCTAGATGAAAATTCTAGGTTTTTTTGTTTTGGGAGATGGAAAACAGAGTATAATATTGATAGGTATTATCATTTTGAAGTATGGTTATCGAAAGATGTTTTTGGTATAATAACTAAGTTGTTAGGAGGAAGGCATGTCACAAAGTACTTTTGATGTGAATCATCGATTAGTGGAACTAACGATGGTTCTCAAATTGCAAAAATTACAAAAAGAAGATTTGCCTACTCTTACATATGGGAATCTTGAGGATTATCTGAATCATTTATGGCGCAATAAATCACCGCGAACGCTCAATCAAGCTGTTGATGTTGTGTGGAACGTTGCTGCAAATGATGTTGTACGCTTCTTATCAACACAAGCTGTTATTGATGGTGCGAAGAAAAACCTTGAAGATTTTGCGGATGTCATTGGAGGGAATTAACTTATGGCAAAAAATACTACAAAGAAAAGTAAGTTAGCCGTTTTTGCGTTAGTTGTTCTATTGTTGGGTACTTTAATCGCTACAACAATACGCTCAATTATCTCTAGTTTAAATTTAGGCTTGGACTTACGCGGCGGTTTTGAAATCTTGTATCAGGTAGAACCGTTAAATGAAGGTGCTACAGTTGATATGTCTGCGGTAATTAACAGCATTTCAAAGCGTATCAACGTATTGGGTGTTAGTGAACCACAGATTACAGTGGAAGGCAATAACCGCGTTCGTGTACAGATTGCAGGTGCGAAAGACCTTGAAACTGCGCGTGAATTAATTGGTACAACAGCGAATCTTACATTCCGCGATGTAGATAATAATGAATTAGCTGATTCATCTATCTTACAAGAAGGCGGTGCATCTCTTGCGTATAAAGATGGTGAACCTATCGTATCTTTAAAGATTGCAGATAAAGAGAAGTTTGCGTCTATGACAAAGGCAATTGCACAAAAGGGCAATGGTGCAAATATCATGATTGTATGGCTTGATTGGCAAGATGGTGATACATACGCTGCAGAAGCTGCGAAAGCAAAGAATGGTGAAGAGCCTAAGTATATCTCTGCTGCCTCTGTACAATCAGAAATTAATGGAGACTGCATTATCTCAGGTAACTTTACAGAGGATTCCGCAAGAACACTTGCTAATCTTATCAATTCTGGTTCTTTACCAGTTAAGTTGACTGAGCTTTCTAGTAATGTTGTATCTGCTTCTTATGGTGCAGATGCTTTACAGGTAACAGCACTTGCAGGTGTAATCGGTGTTGCCGTTGTTATGGCTGTTATGATTTTCGTATATCGTTTACCAGGTTTAATTTCATCTATCATGCTTGCATTCTATGTATGGGCTGTATTTGGAATCTACTCTCTAATGGGTGCTGTATTTACATTATCTGGTATCGGTGCACTTGTGTTAGGTGTTGGTATGACTGTCGATGCGAATATCATTAACTATGAACGTATTCGTCAAGAGTTATACAAAGGTAGAAGTGTTCGTGCTGCAGTTGCGGAGGGTGGTAAGTTATCCTTTGCGGCAATCTTCGATGCACAGTTTACAACATTACTTGCTGCGTTAATCATGTATATCTGGGGAACAGGTACAGTTAAGGGCTTTGCGACTATGTTAATTATCACAGTTATTATGACGTTGATTCTTAACGTAGGTTTCTCTAAGTGGCTATTAAACCTTATCGTTTACTCCGGTATTTGCGATGGCAAGCCTGGATTATTCGCGGTTAAGAAGAATCAAATTCCTGATGTATCAAAGGGTGAAAAACAATTCTACACAGGTACATTTAAGTTTGATTACATGGGTAAAGCGAAGTATGCAGTAGCTGCTAGTATTTCTATTATCGTATTATCTTTAGCGTTAAGTTTCTTTAACTTAGCAAAGGGAAATGGTTTCTTAAACTTAGGTATTGACTTTGCGTCTGGTACAAAGTTAACAGTTACTTCTGAACAGGTTGTTAATGTTTCTGATGTAGAAGCAGAGATGGAAACATTAGGTTATAAGGGCTTTAGTTATCAGAGTGCTGGTGAACATACTGTTTACGCCACAACAAAAGCGTCTTTAGATAAAGAACAGTTAACTACAATTAAGTCTGCTTTTGAAAAGAAGTATGGCGTTGAACCTGGTGATAACATTGTTACCCCAGTAGTAGGTTCTGAACTTGTAAGAAGTGCTGTGATTCTAACGGTTGTTGCGTGGATTGCGATGCTTGCATATATCACATTCCGTTATGAGTTTGACTATGCATTTGGATGTTTAGTAGCACTTGTGCATGACGTATTAATTGTAATTGCGGTGTTTGGTATTTTACGACTAGAAGTAAATATTGAATTAATTTCTGTATTACTTACAATTATTGGTTACTCAATCAATAACTCTATTATTGTATTCGACCGTGTACGTGAAGAAGTAAATCTACGGAATCGTATTGAACCTACAGAGTATCGTGCTATCGCAAATCAAGCGATTGATGAAGCTATCAAGATGTCCTTGATGTCATCATTTACTACGATTATTCCTGTTATCTTCTTACTGATCATGGGTAGTAATTCCATCTTCACATTCGTATTTGCGATGTTAGTTGGATTAATTGCTGGTACAAGTTCATCTGTATTTATTGCGGCTTATGTATGGTGCTTGATCCGTGAGAAGTCTAAGCCAAAGCAGAAGACAACAAAACAAAAGAAAGATAAGAAAGTTAAGAAAGAACTTCTTGATGAATATACCATTTCTGGTATTAACGCTTAATGAACAATAAGCAGCGGGCATACCGCTGCTTTGATATTTTAGGAGAGTGTATGTTAGATATAAAAGCTGGCCTATTTGATTGTGATGGTTTGATGTTTGAAACAGAGCTTATATCACAACAAATATGGAAAGATGAAGCCATGAAATTAGGGTTTACTTTACCAGAAGATTTCTTCATCAACATTACCGGTTCTGGTGGAGAAGAACTCAATCGTTATCTTTCTTCCATTCCGAATGGAATGGACTTGTTTGAGGTGATGAAGAAAAAGAGATTTGATATTTCTTTTTGGTCATCGATTCAGAAAGATTGTTTGAATAAGAAGGGATTAATTAGCTTATTTCAGTGGCTTAAACAAAATGGTTATCGTATTGGGATTTGTTCTAGCAGTCATCGCACATACGTGGAAGCGTTATTGTCGACGGTATCGACGCCATTAGAGTATGATGCCATTGTTGGAGGGGATATGGTAACACACGCAAAACCAGATCCTGAAATATTCCTGGTTGGTGCTAAAATATTAGATGTACAACCAGCAGAGTGCCTTGTTCTAGAAGATTCTAAACAAGGAATTATCGCCGCAAGAAGAGCAGGAATGCATTCTTGTTTTATCGAAGATACCATTCAACCAGATCATACTATGAAAGAGATGATTGAATATCAAACGGAAAATTTAGAAGAAGTAATACAACTTCTCCGTCAATAAGCAAGGAGGTAAGCGTATGAGCCTACAAGCATGGAAAAATGAATTTGCTAATAAGAATATCGTAATATGGGGATATGGTCGTG
>JABZLU010000125.1:0-3679 GCA_015256605.1 Solobacterium sp. | reverse complement strand
TCCACACACTCTCTTTGGAAACCATACTTATCTTCTTCCTATTGTTGTAGAAAGTCAACGATATTACAATAGATTTCATCAATCTTTTGCCTAAAAAAACGTTCCCTTAGGAACGCTTTCTAAAGTGCTGTAATTGCGGCGATTGCGCCAAAGAATACACCAGGTAAGTTTGCCATCATGAGTGGCCAATCCTTCTTCTCTTGCATAAAACCATATGTCACCCATAAGGAACAGTTGATAGCCGCAACCATAGGTTGTAAGAAACCACTCTTCATTCCATGTAGGTTATTCATAATCTGTGGGAAGTAGGAAACATACATTAACATTGCTGTACATGTCGCAATCCATCCTAATGTTTTTAATGCCTTTTGATTCATCACTTATACCCCTCTTTCTGGATATCGTTCTTAAGCTATGTGTATATCAAGAACGAACGCAAGCATTCTACTACATTCTTATCTTTTATGTAAGATATTTTTCAAATGAATTATGTGAAATAAAAAATCCGGAACTCCGGATTTCTTGTTAGAATTCTACGCCTTCCATTGTCTTCTTTAAGACAGCTGCAGATTCAGATAGCTTTGTACGTTCCTCTTCACTCAGGGAGATTGGCACCAATTCTTCAATACCATTTCTGCCGACGATTGCTGGAACACTTAGAGATACATCACTAATACCATACTCACCATGTAAAGCTGTTGATACAGGTAAGATAGACTTTTCATCACGTAAGATTGCACGGCAGATTCTTACAACTGACATTGCAATTCCGTAGTAAGTAGCGTTCTTTCTTTCGATAATCTTGTACGCAGCATTCTTAACATCTTCTGCGATATCTTCTTGTGCAACCTTCATGTCAAGGTCACCACCCATGCCTCTTAACGCGAAGAAGTCAGCGAGTGGAACACCTGATACATTTGCCATAGACCATGTGCAGATCTCAGAGTCACCATGTTCACCGATAACATATGCGTGAACAGAACGTGAGTCAACATCCAAACGTGTTCCCAATAGATATCTTAAACGTGCAGAGTCTAATACAGTACCTGAGCCAAATACACGATTCTCTGGCATACCAGAAGCTTTCTGTGCATAGTACGTTAGGATATCAACTGGATTAGCTACAATTAATAAGATTCCTTCAGGATTTTGTGCTTTGATTTCAGCCATAATACCAGAGTGAATCTGGATATTCTTCTTGATTAAGTCAAGGCGTGTTTCACCTGGCTTTTGTGCAGCACCGGCTGTAACGATAATGATAGCCGCATCCTTGATATCGGAATAATCACCTGCATAGATATTCATTGGAGAACTGATTGAAGTACCATGGCCAATATCCATGGCTTCTCCTTCAGCCTTAGCACGATTTACATCTAATAAAACCATTTCTGAAAATAGGCCGCTTTGCATTAAGGCAAATGCACTAGAGGATCCAACGAATCCACAACCTACAACTGCGACTTTACGAAAATTAATACTCATATTTCATATATCCTTTCTGTTTTAAGATACGTCTCCATTATAGGCATTTCTTTTTAAAAATACACTTAATGTAATTCAAAAAAACATCTTACAGTCTAAATTCTTGCAAGATGTTTCATATATCAACTATTTTGTTGTTGCGTCTGTCAGTGTTGGATTGAAACTAGCATCAACATAATCCAATAATGCCGACTTAGCAATATTACAACAGTGGTCACCCATACGCTCTAATGTACCAAGAATATCACAGTAGATGGAAGCAGCGACAGAAGATTCACATTGGTTCTTAGACATACGTGTAAAGTGTGCCTGACGAGCTACATACTCTGCTTTATCCATCTCTTCTTCTAACGCCATTAATTCTTCATAGATAATCTTATCTTTTGTACGATAAACCGCAATTGCCTTTGCGTACATTTCTTTGAACTTATCATACATACCATTGATATCGCCCATCGCAAAGGAAGTTAATCCGCTACGATCCTCTTGGACCATCTTATAGAACTCAGATAAATTCATGGATAAGTCACCTAAACGTTCAAGGTTCTTGATGATTTCTAGATCTCTACGGATATCCGCTTGGTCAACAGCTGTTAAATTTGAATTTGCGGAAACTTGAACTAAGAATTCCGTAATCTTACGATCTAAAGAGTTAATCATAGACTCAGACTGTTTTAGGTTCTCAAAGTCTTCATCCGTACCAGGCTTATTTAGGAAAGTACGAGAATCAGAGACATCTTCACTAACAACATCCGCCAACTTGAAGATCGCATCTCTAGCTGCTGAAATCGCAACTGCAGGAAGCTCAGTATTCGCAAGATTAGCATCCAACTCATCGATATTAATTTCAATCTTCTTAGGTTCTTCACCACGAACAATCAGACGGATTAATGAACAGAATTGACCTAGCAGCGGGAAGAATACAATTGTCGCAACTGTATTAAACATGATATGTGCTACTGCTATCTGCATCATTCCACTAATATTTAACAACGCACAAAGCCATTGCACAAAGTTAGCGTATGGTACTAAGAATATCATACCAATGGTAGTACCGATAATATTGAACAGGATATGGATACCAGCCGTTCTCTTAGCAGCTGTAGAGCCACCAATGGAAGCGAGAACACCCGTTACAGTTGTACCAATATTAGCACCAAACACGAATGGTAATACCGCGCTAAATGTTAATGCACCAGCTTCATACATCTTCTGTACGACACCAATTGTCGCAGCTGATGCTTGTACTGCACCAGTCATGATTGTACCAGCAAGTAGTGATAAGAATGGATTTTTGGACATAGCTTCCGCAAAGGACATAAATGCAGGCACATCTTTAATTGCTGCAAGTTCATCACCCATTGAATTTAAACCAAAGAAAATCAAACCAAAACCAAGAACGATATAACCAGTACTCTTAATTTTCTGTTTCTTACCAAAGCAGATAATCATTGCACCGACGAATACAAAGTATAAAACAAACTTATTAATATCCAGGGAAATCAATAATGATGTTACTGTTGTACCAATATTAGCACCCATGACGATACCAGCAGCCTGTTCAAGGTTCATCAGACCTGCACGAACTAAGCCAATCGTAATTGCGGTTGAAGCCGAACTTGACTGCATAACGATTGTAATCGCAATACCAATCAAAAATGCACTGAATGGATTGGTTGTATATTTATCAATATAATCTCTCAATTTATCACCAGCGACAGCCTTTAAGCCATCACCCATGAAATTGATACCGATCAAGAATAGACCAAAACCACCTAGGATAATATCCCATCTAATGGATGTAAGTTCCATCATTCCTCCTATGGGTCCTAAGACCCTTCAAAATCTCCCCATAAAAACACACGGAAACAAATTCAATTTAAAATATTTTAGGCTAAAATTCAAGCATTTTTCGCATTCAGCTGCCCTAACCTACACGCATTATTTTGACAATTTGCAGCCCTGTGTATAATTTTTTATCTTCAACATATGATTGATAGAATTTAATACCCTCCGTTTATCTGTACTCCATAATGGCGCAATTAATTCTTCCGCATTTCCATCTCCTGTTAAGCGATGGATTACAATATGTTCATCTAAATGCGCAATACACTCTGTCACAAGATCCACATACTCATCCATCTCTAAAACATGATACTGTGATGGATTTGATAAATATTGCATCCCTAGTCTTGTA
>JABZLU010000124.1:0-3694 GCA_015256605.1 Solobacterium sp. | reverse complement strand
AAAAAAAAACGATTACAATAGTAATATAGATTTGAAAACGGTTACATATCATGCGCGCGATATGTAGCCTCAATGAAAAGACAATAGGAGGAAAGCAAATGTCTAACATTCATGTAACGAGTGAAATTAAAACACTCAAAAAGGTTTTATTACACAGGCCAGGAGAAGAATTATTAAATCTTACACCTGATACATTAGGAGAATTATTATTTGATGATATTCCTGATCTTTATGAAGCACAGGTTGAACATGACCGTTTTGCGAAGATCTTACGTGACAATGGCGTAGAAGTTGTTTATCTAGAAGACTTAATGGCTGAAACATTAGATGCTCACCCAGAAATTAAGGAACAGTTCCTTGATCAGTGGTTAGTTGAATCAGGTGTTCATACAGCTGAATATCATAAGATTATTAAGGATTACTTAGCTAAGTTTACAAACAATAAGGAATTAGTTCTAAAGACTATGGCTGGTATCACATTTAGAGAAATTGGTGAGATCCACACAAACTTCTTAGTTGACCGTCTTGAGACTAACTCACACTTATTAGTAAACCCAATGCCAAACCTATACTTTACACGCGACCCATTCGCTTCTGTAGGTAATGGTGCAGTTATTAACAGAATGTATTCTGTAACAAGAAACCGTGAAACAATCTATGCAGATTACATTTTCAGATTCCATCCAGAATATGCTGGAAATGTTCCAGACTTATATGGACGTAACAACCACTTCCATATCGAAGGTGGAGACGTATTAAACGTTAATGAAAAACTCTTATTCATCGGTATTTCACAGAGAACACAGGCTGAAGCTATTCAGGACTTAGCTATGAAGATGTTCTATGAAAACGAAGGAAATAAGATTGAGACAATTTTAGCTTTCAATATTCCTAATTCACGTGCATTCATGCACTTAGATACAGTATTTACACAGATTGATACTGATGCATTTACAATTCACCCAGGTATCATGGGAACACTACAAGTATTTGCATTAACAGCTGATCGTGCAAATCATGATGTTCATATCGAAGAACATACAGGTAAGTTAGAAGATATTCTTGCTAAGTTCATGGGCTTAGATAAGGTTCGTTTATTCCCTTGCGGAGCTGGCGATCCATTAGCAGCTGAACGTGAACAGTGGAACGATGGTTCTAATACATTGACAATTGCGCCAGGTAAGATCATCGTTTACAAGCGTAACTATGTTACAAACCAATATCTAAAGGATAATGGATTTGAAGTATTAGAATTAGAAGCATCCAACTTATGTGTAGGACGTGGTGGACCAAGATGTATGTCCATGCCATTAGTTCGTGAAGACTAAGTTTAAAATCGAATAACCATAAAAATAGAAAAGAAAAAAAGAAAAGGAGCTATTATGGGCGTTAATGTTAGAGGAAGAAGTTTTTTGACACTATTAGATTTTACATCAGAAGAAATCAGATATTTCTTGGAATTATCTGCTGAATTCAAGAGATTAAAGGCTAACGGTGTTGACCACAGTTATTTAAAGGGCAAGCAGGTTGTTCTCTTGTTCGAAAAGACATCTACAAGAACACGTTGTGCATTTGAAGTTGGTGCACGTGACTTAGGTATGGGTGTTACATTCCTAGATTCTGGATCATCACAGATGGGTAAGAAGGAATCATTGGAAGATACAGCTAAGGTATTAGGTCGTATGTACGATGGTATCGAATACCGTGGATTCAAGCAGGAAGTAGTTGAAGAACTTGCTAAGTATTCTGGTGTTCCTGTATGGAATGGTTTAACAGACTTATATCACCCAACACAGATGTTGGCTGATATCTTAACAGTTAAGGAAGAATTCGGCGATGTTAGAGGCCGTAAGTTAACATTCTTCGGTGATGCTCGTAATAACGTTGCTAACTCATTGATGATTGTTTGTGCTAAGTTAGGTATGCACTTCTGCGCATGCGGACCTAAGGAATTAATGCCTTCAGATGAACTTGTTGCTAAGTGCAGAGAAGTAGCTAGCAAGACAGGTGCTGAAATCGAATTAACAGATGACATCAAGATTGGTGCTAAGGACGCAGACGTTCTTTACACAGATATTTGGTTATCAATGGGTGAACCAGAAGAATTATGGGAGCCAAGAATCAAGCTCTTACGTCCTTACCAGGTTAATAAGGAATTGATGGCTATGGCTAAGCCAACTGCTATCTTCTTACACTGCTTACCATCATTCCATGATCGTAACACAACAGTTGGTGAGAACATTTACCAGAAGTATGGCTTAGAGGCTATGGAAGTTACAGATGATGTATTCTTAGGCACACAAGCTAGACAATTTGATGAGGCAGAGAACCGCATGCATACAATCAAGGCTGTTATGTATGCTACTCTGAAGTAATCACATGGCAAAGCGTATAGTAGTAGCTCTTGGGGGTAATGCTTTAGGCAATACCCCTGAAGAGCAGCTTGAATTAGTTCGTCATACTGCTAAGACTATCGTTGACTTAGCACAAGACGGCTATGAAGTAATTGTTGGTCATGGTAATGGACCACAGGTTGGAATGATTAACTTAGCTATGGAATTCTCATGCACAAAGGGTGGTAATACTCCATATATGCCATTCCCAGAATGTGGTGCGATGTCCCAAGGCTATATCGGTTATCATTTACAACAAGCAATTCAGCAGGAATTAAAGGCTCGTGGTGTTGATAAAGAATGTGCGTCTATTATTACACAGGTAGTTGTTGATGCAAACGATCCAGGATTTGCTAAACCTACAAAACCAGTAGGAAGCTTCTATACTAAGGAAGAAGCAGATAAGATTGCTGCCGAAAAGGGCTTTACATTTGTAGAAGATGCAGGACGTGGATATCGTCGTGTTGTACCTTCACCAATTCCACAACGTATCGTTGAATTAAAGGTTGTTGAACAACTTGTTAAGGCTGGCGACATCGTTATTACAGTTGGTGGCGGAGGAATCCCTGTAGTTGAAACAGAGCAAGGATTAAAGGGCGTTGCAGCTGTTATCGATAAGGACCGTTCCAGTGCATTACTAGCACAGTCCATTGGTGCAGATATGTTGATTATCTTAACTGCAGTCGATAGAGTATGCATTAACTATAACAAGCCTGATCAAAAAGAACTTCCAACAATGACATTGGAAGAAGCAGAGAAGTATATCGAAGAGAAGCAATTTGCTCCTGGAAGTATGCTTCCAAAGGTTCAGTCATGCATGGAATTCGTTAAGAATAACACACATGGTGGAACTGCTTTAATTACATCATTACAAAAAGCAAAAGTTGCTTTACAAGGTGAAACAGGCACCATTATTACTAAATAATTAGAAGGGGGGATAGTATGTCTGTAAAAGCCAAGAAACGCTCTTTAACAGCGTTTACGATTTTATTTATCATTTTAGCAGTACTTTGTGTAATTTCTGTATTATTAAATGGACAACCAATTAGCGATAGCTTAATCAGTGGTTTAAACCCTGAGAAGTATGGCGAATTAGTTGACATGGTTGCTAACGGCGAAACCGTTACGGTTGTCGGCGCAAAGTTCAGTGATTTCTTCATGGCATTCCCAAGAGGATTTGTGGATGCTGCAGACTTAATCGTATTTATTATGGCTATCGGTGGATTCATCGGTGTTGTAATGAAGACTGGTGCTCTTGAAGCTGGTGTTTATCACTTAGTTAAGAAGATGCATGGCAAGGA
>JABZLU010000123.1:0-3717 GCA_015256605.1 Solobacterium sp. | reverse complement strand
AGGTAAGATCGGTCTTTGGGTATCGTTAGCAGCTACAGTGTTAATTTTAGTTGTTGTTTTCGTTCGCAAGAAAAAAGAAAATAACTATCAATAAAATAGTGAAAAATCATACCGAAGTGGTATGATTTTTTATATAAGAGGAGCAAGTACTGGAATGGGTAATCAATGGACAGAATGGCTGCATCAAGAATGGAAAAAAGAATATTTCTTGAAGCTTTCGGAGTTTTTGAAAAATGCCTATGAAACAAAAGAGATATATCCACCCAAACAGCAGGTTTTCTCCGCATTTCATCACTGTGATTATTCGGATATCAAGGTAGTTATTCTTGGACAAGATCCATATCATCAAAAAGGGCAAGCACATGGTTTGTGTTTTTCGGTTAACCCAGGTGTTAAGATACCGCCAAGTCTTTTTAATATGTATAAGGAATTACAAACAGAATATGGATATCCAATTCCCAATAATGGGTATCTTGTGCCGTGGGCAAAGCAGGGTGTGTTTCTGTTGAATACAGTGATGACGGTAGAAGATTCTCATCCGCAGAGTCATGCTGGCATGGGATGGGAGATATTTACTGATCATGTGATTCAAAAAATCAATGAAAAGAAAGAACCGGTGGTCTTCCTGTTGTGGGGAAGAGCAGCTAGAAATAAAGCATGCATGATTGATAAAACGAAGCATCTTGTTTTAGAGGCAGCACATCCATCACCTTTGTCTGCATACAATGGTTTCTTTGGATGTAATCACTTCAAAAAAGCAAATGAATTTCTAGAGAAAAACAACCGTAAGGGGATTGATTGGCAGATTAAAGATATTTGAGATTTTCATCAAAAAAATTGAATAAAAAAACGAGATATTTTACATATGGTAATGTTCTGATTATCAATATTAGTTTATAATGTAAGCGTATCCATAGTTTTGATTAAGGAGGATGTTATGAGATCTAATGCAATGGTTGCGATGATTCTTGCGGGTGGCCGCGGAAGCCGTCTGCACGACTTAACGAAGAAGGTCGCAAAGCCTGCAGTGCATTTTGGAGGAAAGTATAGAATTATCGATTTTCCACTAAGTAATTGTGCAAATTCAGGTATTAACACAGTAGGTGTATTAACACAATATGAATCCGTTTTATTAAATGCTTATGTCGCAAAAGACCAGTTCTGGGGCCTTGATACAAATGATGGTGGTGTATTCGTTCTTCCACCACGTGAAAGAGATCAGAAAGGTTTTGAAGTATATCGTGGAACAGCAGACGCAATCACACAGAATATTGATTTCTTAGATAGTATTGAACCGGAATATGTACTTATATTATCTGGTGACCATATCTACAAGATGAACTATGAGAAGATGTTAAAGCATCATATCGCAAAGGGTGCTGATGCGACAATCGCTGTATTACAGGTTCCAATGAAGGAAGCTTCTAGATTTGGTATCATGAATTGCGATAAGAATGATATGGTTCAGGAATTTGAAGAGAAGCCTGCACATCCAAAGAGTAATTTGGCTTCCATGGGTATTTACATCTTTACATATAAGACACTACGTAAATACTTACTTGAAGATGATAAGAATGAACAGTCCTCACATGACTTTGGCAAGGATATCATTCCTGCATACTTAGATGATAATAAAGTTCTAGCGGCATACCGCTTTAAGGGATACTGGAAAGATGTCGGAACAATCGATTCACTTTGGGAATCCAATATGGATCTATTGAAGAATGACAATGCTTTAAACTTAGGTGATCCTGATTGGAAGATTTATACAGAAGATGTTAACGCACTACCACAGTTCATCGGTGAAAATGCGGTAGTACGTAATAGTTACATCACACAGGGTAGTGTAGTATTGGGCAAAGTCAACAATTCCGTCTTAGGTACAAACTCCTTTATTGATGACGGTGCTGATGTACAGGATTCTGTCATCTTAACAGGTGCTAAGATTGGTGCAGGCGCTAAGATTACACGTTGTATCGTTGCGGACAATGTAGAAATTGGACCTGGTGTTGTATTAGGTTCGGCAGATAGTGATCATATTGAATTGATTGCTAAGAACGTTACGGAGTAGGAGGAGAAATCATGAAAGCTTTAGGTATTATTTCATTTGAAGACAGTTCCGTCAATATTGAGGGACTTGGTGATTTCCGACCTGTTCCAGCAACAGCGTTCATGGGAAGATATCGTATTATTGACTTCATCCTCAGTAACATGACCAACTCAGGTATCGATAGCGTTCAAGTTTACTGTAAAGAAAAGCCACGTAATCTCATCGAACACTTAGGGGATGGACGTCATTACAACATCAACTCCAAACGTGGTAAATTACGTATCTTATTTGGTGAAAAGACATTCTCTTCACCTGTATATAATCACGATATCGCGAACTATATCTTGAACATGCAGTACATTGAGAAAGATAAGAATCCATATGTTGTTATCGCACCAAGTTATTTCATCTATGATATTGACTTTAGTGAAGTATTAGATGCACATATCGAAAGTGGGGCAGATATTACAGCACTCTATACAAATACATCAGATGCTAAGACAGCATTCCATGAATGTGATACATTCACAATGGATAAGGATAAGAGAGTTCTTTCCATTGATAAGAATCGTGGTAAATACAAGACACGTTCTGTTTCCCTAGAAGCATATGTAATGAGAAAGGACTTATTTATTACATTAGTTAAGACAGGTGCAGAGATTTCCTCACTTTACTGGTTTAAGGATGTTTTACGTGAAGTAGTAAATGAAGTAGATATTCGTGGATATGCAGTTAAGGGATTTGTTGCATGTATCAACAATCAAAAAGAATACTATCGTATTAACATGTTGTTGAAGGATTACAAGGTTGCCTTTAACTTATTCAAGTCAAATTGGCCAATCTATACGCATACAAATAACTCTAGTCCATCCATATTTGGAGAAGATTCAGATGTTAGCGCTAGTGTTGTTGCGAATGGTTGTGCAATTGAAGGTACCGTTAAGAATTCTATTATCAGCAGAAATGTTAAGGTTGGTAGAGATGCAGTGATTGAGAACAGTATTGTATTACCAGGTGCTGTTATTGGTGATGGTGTTCACCTTGATCATGTCATTGTTGATAAGTACGCAACAATCCATAAAGTAAAAGAACTTGTTGGAACAGAAGATAATCTGATTTACGTAAAGCGTAGAGATTGTATCTAGGAAGCGAGGAGTATTCAATGAGCAGATCTGTATTGTTTGTAGCAGGCGAAGGCTTACCGTTTATTAAAACTGGAGGTCTAGCAGATGTTATCGGTAGTTTACCAAGAACATTAGCGAAGCGTGGACATGATGTACGTGTTGTCTTGCCTTTATACAAAAAAATTATTGAGAAACATTATGATAAGCTAGAAAGACTTGGTACAATCCAAGTTCGTTCTGGATGGATTGACCAACCAGCAACTTTCTATCGTTGTGATGTAGATGGAGTAGTGTATTACTTTGTTGAACACCAAGGATATTTTGAAAGAGATGGTCTATATGGTTATGAGGATGATGGCGAAAGATTTGCCTTCTTCCAACGTGCTGTATTAGACATGATTTATTTCATCAACTGGTGGCCTAATATCATTCATGAAAATGACTGGCAGACAGGTATGATGCCTTTAATGGCACATGCATGTTATGCGGATGACTATCGTTATCAACAAATCAAGCATGTCTATACAATCCACAACTTAGCAT
>JABZLU010000122.1:0-3720 GCA_015256605.1 Solobacterium sp. | reverse complement strand
ATAATGCTGTCTTTACCACATGCATTTACGTGTAAGTGAATTGCGGAACCCATCATTTCACTTACGTCAACGATGCCTTCGATTGTCTTTCCACTCTCTCCACCAAGTGAGATGTGTTCAGGACGTACACCAACTGTAATTGGCTGTGGTTGTACGTTCTTTTCAGCCAAGAGGGCTTGTTTTTCTTCAGAAACTTCCATCACCGCATTGTCTAACTTCACGCAGTATTTACCAGCTTCATTCTTTAAGAGCTCACCGCTGTAGAAGTTCATCTGTGGCATGCCGATAAAGCCTGCTACGAACTCATTAATTGGATGATCAAATAATTGCTGTGGTGTTCCACCCTGCTGAATAACGCCATCCTTCATGATAACGATACGATCACCAAGTGTCATTGCTTCTGTCTGGTCATGTGTTACATAGACAAATGTTGCTTTAATCTTCTGTCTTAACTTGATGATTTCAGCACGCATCTGGTTTCTTAACTTCGCATCCAAGTTAGAGAGCGGCTCATCCATCAACAGTAGCCTTGGATTACGTACAATTGCACGTCCAATCGCAACACGCTGTCTTTGTCCACCAGACAAAGCCTTAGGCTTACGATCTAGATATGGTGTTAAGTCTAAGATTTCAGCCGCCTCTTCAACCTTTACCTTGATTTCATCAGCTGGAACTTTGTGCATCTTGAGTGGGAACTCAAGATTTTGACGAACACTCATATGTGGATATAACGCATAGTTCTGGAAAACCATCGCAATATCACGGTCTTTAGGAGATACATTGTTCATTAGCTTACCATCGATGAATAATTCTCCACGTGTAATATCTTCCAATCCCGCAATCATACGTAATGTTGTGGACTTACCGCAACCAGAAGGACCTACTAATACGATGAATTCCTCATCGCCAATTTCTAGATTGAAATCATCAACCGCAACCACACCTTCATCTGTGATCTTTAGGTTTGTTTTCTTAACTTCGCCCTTCTTTTTCTTCTTTACCTCACCACTGTTTGGGTAAATTTTTTGAACATGCTTTAGACTTACTGTTGACATCTTACTTTTCCTCCACTGGTTTTTTTATACGAATACTTTCTCCTGCTAATACATGGAATGGAATAATTTCATGTATGACAGGTTTATTGTAATTTAATCTTAATAACAAGTCATCTACACTGCGTTTGGCAAGTTGTGAAGCATCTTGCTCAACAGTTGCTAGACGTGGTGTTACATATCTTGCAAAGTCAATACCATCATTACCGATGATGGATATATCTTGTGGAACCTTTAGCTTACGGTCATTGATTGCACGTAGTGCACCAATTGCCACAACGTCACTGACCGCATAGATTGCGGTAACTTCTGGATAACGGTCTAATAATTTCATCGTACCGTTATATCCATCTTCAAGGGAGAACTTCCCTGGCACAAACTGCTTACGTTTATTAAACGGTATCTTGTTTTCTTTAAACGCTGCGATTGCACTCTCAACACGTTTTGAACCAATCAATCCCGCTTCTGATACAGCCGAACCACATACAATGCCGATCTTTCTGTGTCCAGAGCGAATCAAGTATTCCGCTGCTGCGCGTGCCGCTTCTCTATCATCTGTTGTAAAGCTAGAAAGATTACTAAAGTTCATCCCTGCTGCACTCTCTGAACAAAGCACGCATGGAACTTTAATGCTCGCAAATGACTCACGGAAATATTTCTGATTGCCACCCAAGAAGATTAAACCCTTTGGTTTCTTCTCACTACAGATGCGAATCGCCACTTCCACTTCATTTTCAAGTTCATCCAAGTATACGACCGAGACATCTTCACCGCTTTCCTGCAGATAACTTTGCATCTTTTCGACAATGCTACTGAAGAAGGCATTATGCAATCCCTTAATCAAAATCGTAATTGCGGATGTCGCAGATTGCTTCAAAAGTTTCGCATTTGAGTTTGGCTCAAACTTTTCGTCCTTGATTACCTTTTCAATTTTTCTCTTTGCTACCGCACTAACATCAGGATGGTTATTGATAACTCTGGAAACTGTTCCAATGCTATACCCTGAAATACGTGCAATATCTTTAATTGTCGTCATTTAAAACCCCTTTTACTCGTAACCGTTTACGGAAACGTTTACAGGATACACCAAAATAATATGTGAGCGTTTTCAAAGTGTCAAGAGAAAAAACCTTCTTTCGAAGGTTTTCAATGAATCAATTTTGTTTATTTTTCACAAAGATTGATTTCTACTATTCTTGTGCTGTCTTGATATAATTGCGCATTTGTTCTTCAGATACATAGCCTGGTACATATCCTAAGAAATCCCCTGATGGTCGAACGATATACGTTGTTGGATAACCGGAAATGTGATACGTATCTGTAGCTTCTAATGTTGTATCATACAGAATTGTAAAGTTATAGCCTCTTTTCTTCATGTATTCTTCAACATACTGAATACTACCTTCTCCATTTAGACCTGGTGCCGCAATCATCAATACCTGAACATCATCTTTCATCTCGTCATTAATCTTCTGTAAACTCTCAAACTCTTCGTTACAGTAGTGGCACCATGTGCCAAAGAAGTTCATGACAATCGTCTTTCCTTTGTAATCACTCAGATTATGAGTGTTACCTTCTCCATCTACAAGCGCAAAGTTATACTTTTCGATAGCTGTCTTTGCTGATGAATCTGTATTTTCCTTTGTAGATGAATCTTGCTTGTTAGAAGTATCTTCTTTACTAGTTGTATCCTGTTTTGAATCATCTACTGTTGTTTCTGCAGGAGTTGTAGCAGAGCGATTCTGTAGTGCGTGCATTGTTGTAAAGCCCTGGAATAACATAAAACATCCCATCGCTAATACAAGAACTCCACTAAGTACACCTGTATACTTCACAATACTCTTATGACGATTGATGATATTCAACACCTCTTCTGTAAAGAAACCAATCAGTAAGAAGATGACGATGAAACCAAGCGCATAAGACGCAATATACAGCCAACCAAGTCCATTTGTAGCAGTGGATGCTAGCACAATTGCTTGCGCCAATAATGGACCTACACATGGAGACCACGCAAAACTAAACACAAATCCCAACGCAAATGCCTTCAAGAAAGTCATTCCACCTTCTATACGCATTGTCTTTTGGTGTGTCTGATTCAAGAAAGGAATATTGATAATGTGCAGATTCGCTAGACCTAGGATAACTAGTAATACACCACCTGCAATCTGTAACTGCAATGTGTACTGCTTGAATACCGTTGCAAGTGCACTAGATCCAAGTCCTGCAATCACGAACACCGTCGAGATTCCTAAGACAAAGCCCGTTGTTAGAATGAGTGTCTTCATTCGATCATAATGTACTTGCCCATGTTCGTCTGTCATCATGGAACCCTTTGTTAGGTATCCAATGTATAACGGAACGAGTGGAAGAATACAAGGCGAAAAGAATGATAGTAACCCTTCTAAAAATAGACTGCCAAGAGTAACAATTTCTTTCATAATACCGCCGTTCTAAGCTATTAAGCGTGTAATGCAGAGAATCAGGACGATAATTCCGAGAATAATACGATATATGCCAAACACCTTAAAGTCATTCTTACGAATGTAATTCATTAAGGTACGAATCGCAATAATAGAAACGATAAACGAAACCACTGTACCAATGAGTAAAATCATGAGTGGCCAAAAGCCGAATGAGAAGTCTGCTTTGAGAATCTTTAGAAGAC
>JABZLU010000121.1:0-3721 GCA_015256605.1 Solobacterium sp. | reverse complement strand
TTATATATGTTTTCTAAATCTTCTACATATACATTTGAAACTGGATTAAAAATAATATCAAAAGTTTCATTTTCAAATGGAAATGGTTTTGCCATATCGCCTTGAACTGTGTTGATTTTTAAGCCTTCTCTTTTCGCAACCATATCATCTCTTTGTAATTGTGATTTAGAAAAATCCATTATAGTGACATCATAACCTTTTACAGCGAAAACGGGTCCCTGTTGTCCACCACCACAAGCTAAACCTAAGATCTTTTTTCCGTTTGTTTTTTCAAACCATTCTTTTGGAACTTTTTTCCCAACAGTTAATGATACAGAAATTGGATTATTTCTAACTTCTTCTAATTCTTCATGTGTCACTGGTGCCGTATAGTCATTTTTTACATTATTCCATCTATCTTGATTTATTTTTTTATAATTGTTCATTTTATAATCACCTCGTAATTTTATTTTATCTGTCACTTGTCTTTATCTACATAGTGGTTTTATCCATTTATAAATAGTCTAAAACGAGTTTTACGACTTTGGAAGCTTCTTTATCGACCTAAAAAAAGAAGTGAAACCACTTCTTTTTTGGAAACTATCTCTTTGTGACGTCTTTTTCTGCATTGATTTCCAATAGCTTATTTGTTAATTGGTTTTCAATACGACGTAGTTCAAGCTGTGCAGCTTCACGCTTGTCACGGCCTTCCTTTTGGATGTTCAATACTTCATCCAATGTAGAAATTAACTGTTCGTTTGTATGTTGTAATGTTTCAATATCAACAATACCACGTTCACTCTCTTTCGCTGTATCAACAGTTGCCTGGTGTAATGTTTCCGCATTCTTCTTGAGAAGCTCGTTAGTCATGTTTGTAACTTCACGTTGTGCTTCCATTGCCTGCTTGGAGTGTGTGATACCTAAAGACAATACAATCTGATTCTTCCAAAGTGGAATTGTATTCGCAAGCGTACTCTGAATCTTTTCAGTCATTAGCGTATCGTTGTTCTGTACCAAACGAATCTGTGGAGCCATCTGAATGGAAACCTGTCTTGTTAGTTCAAGATCATAGAGTTTCTTTTCAAAACGTACACAAGCCTGTTCTAAATCATTTGCCTTCTGTGCATCTTCAGGTAAGCCTGTCTGCTTTGCCTTTGCGATTAATGCAGGTAATTCATTTGCACGAACATCCTTTAGCTTCTTACGTCCAGCAACGATATACATGCTTAATTCCTTGATGTTTACTTGGTTGCGTTCATAGAGTTCATCTAGTAAAGCGATATCCTTCAATAATTGAATTTGATGATCTTCTAAGACACCTGCAATCTTTTCAACGTTAGCTTCCGCCTTGTCATAGCGAGCTCTGAACTCTTCAACCTTTGACTTACCTTTATCAAATAAGCTTGCGAAGAATCCTTTCTTCTCATCAGAGTCAGATGTATTCTTTAAATTTACAACAAGATCTGTGAGGATATTTCCAATTTCACCTAAGTCCTTTGTACGTACATTCTGTAATGCTGTATTAGAGAAATCCGTTACTTTCTTCTGTGCAGCAGAACCATACTGGAGAACTGTATTGGAATCCATGATATCAATCTTCTGTGAGAAAGTATCAATTGTCTTTTGTTCTGCTTCACTGAATTCTGTTGCCTCAATTGGGTCAATAGATTTTAATTTCTCATCTTCTTCAGCAGCTTTTTTTGCTTCTAAGTCAGCTAACTGCTTTTGGTTTTCTTCTTGAAGCTCATCAGGCGTAAGCGTAAGCGTGATTTCTGGCTCTGTTTGTGTCTGTGCTTGTGCCTGTGTTTGTGTTTGATTTGTATTATTTTCGCTCATGTCATTCCCCTTCTGTTGTATATAGATTTAGTATACCACGTTGTTTTTTAATTGATATTCATTTTTTTCTCGCGCTGTCTGCGAATCAGATATGTGATAAGTCTGATAATTCCTAACAGTGCTGCGATTGCAATAATGATTGCTAGATAGATACGATAGCCAAAGGCTGAAGTATTTTGGAAGAAGCGTATGAAGCTAAAATGCTTATCCTTGATCTTCTGATCTCTTGTGGTTTGGTACTGTGCTTTCATCTCAGATACTCCATTTACTTTATCCATATCTGAGATATAACGTGTGATTGCTTGCCATTCTTTTAACTCAGTTCCATCCGCATTGTACAAAATCATATCTGAAAAATCTTTGATTTCATGACCTGAGGCATCATATGTATGAATGTCTAGCTGATTAAATGTCTTCTTACCCACCGATGGCAACATATTTGCGATATACAAGTTCGTTACCACAGGATATAACTTATCCTTTTCTACAGGTATATAGAAGCCTGCATTCGTGCGAACTTCCGCATCGACTACATGATTTAAGATAAAGCGGTAATCAGAGTAATGATACTGCATGCCACTAAAGAATAGTTGTCCATCCACCATCATATCTTTACCCACACTACGATCAAGCTCTGCAACTTTGATTAAATCAGAACCCTTCATATATACACGAATCAGTGGATATCCAAGTAAGCCATCATTTCCTTTACCAAGGTTTACCGCATCGTATACTTCCCCAACTGTGATATCACCCTTCACAAGTCCAGAGCGAATAATTCCCTTTGCGGTTAATCCAATCGTAAATGAAGTATCTTTGGTAGTTAACTTGCTTGCATATACATAAGCATCTGTAATGAGATCTGCCATGGAGTTTCCTGTAAATGCTGTGTAGTCTTCATACACATCCGTTAGTGGGAAGTTTGTATATCCAATCGATTGGTCCATTGTATATCCATATTGTTTGAGATAATTCTCATTTACATCCGTTTTATATTCTTGAATCTTTGCGTTAATTGTTTGATCGACTGGACTTTCTGCCGTAATAGGAATCAATTGATAATCGATCTTCTCTTTTGTATTTGCGTTGATATCTAACAAGCCAAGATACTTACCAAAACATCCCGCAGATACAATCCATGTTTTATTCTTATGAATTGGTTCTGTTAAAACAGTATGGGTATGACCACTGACAATAACATCGATGCCATCTACCTTCTCCGCAAGGATTTCATCCTCGGACTTACTTGGGTCTTTGTTTGTGCCACTATGAGATAGGCAGACAATCACTTGTGCACCTTCTTCTTTGAGTTTCTTTACCATCTTTTTGGCTACTTCGATACGATCTGGGAAGGTATTATTACCAGCAGCTGTGTAATAGACACTATCTTCACCCATTACCCCAAATAAGCCAATCTTATATCCACCACGTTCAATGATTTTATATTCTGCACCACCATGGTCTTCCCAGGCTTTCTTTAACGCCTGTGATTCTTCATCCTCACCAAATGTAAGGTTACTACAAAGAATTGGAGGGGTATTGGTAGAACTTTCAATCATCTTTGTAAGAGAAGCGACACCATAATCAAACTCATGGTTTCCAAGTGTTGTCGCATCATAACCCATCATTCCTAATAGCGATAAATCAGGTGCACTCTTTTCAAATAAGGCATTATAGAAAGTACCCATCGAGAAATCACCCGCATCGACTAGTACCGTATGATCGTTACGATTTGCCGCAATGGTTCCTGCTAGTTGTGCATATCCACCAATCACTTCTGGTTCACCAGTTTCTGTATTCGTCACACGATAGGAATCAATATGATCATGTAAGTCATGCGTAAATAGAATACGTACCGTCGAACTATCATCCGATTTTGGTTCTTCATCAGCGTATACAACTGTGG
>JABZLU010000120.1:0-3738 GCA_015256605.1 Solobacterium sp. | reverse complement strand
CGCTGCTGCTCTTTTTGGTGCCGGTGTTGGTACACTTGTTTATGTTGCATTTACTCGTAAGAAGAGCCCGGTATTTTTGGGTTCTTCTTTTGCGTTTATTGGTTCGATGTCCGCTGCGTTTGCTGGAGCTACAACGGTAGCGGCTGGATATGTTGGACTCATTATTGGTGCAGCGTTTGCAGGACTTGTATATGTCGTAATTGCATTATTCATTGAGCGTATTGGTGTTGATTGGGTAAATCGCATCATGCCACCAGTTGTCATCGGTCCTACTGTCGCAATTATCGGTCTATCACTAGCAGCCAACGCAGTTGGTGATTTACAGACAAGTAGTTTAACAGGCGCAAGAACACAGTTTGCAGTACTTGTTGGTATCGTTGCCCTACTTGGCGTAATGATTGCAAGCACCTACGGTAAGTCACACGCGAAGATGATTCCATTCATCATCGGTATCTTAGCTGGTTATATTGTAGCTGCTATCCTAACATTTATTGGTGTGCAGACAGGTTATGAACCAATGCAGATCTTAAACTATCAACCTATCGTTGATTTATTCGCAAACGGCATTTCCTTCTCAACCTTCTTCAAGATTCCAGACTTCACATTTATTACAGCACTAGAAGGCATTAAGGATATTGACCTTGGTTATATCGGAACAATCGCAGTAGCGTACATCCCTGTATCCTTCGTCGTATTTGCAGAACATATCGCTGACCACAAGAATATCTCAAGTATTATTGAAAGAGATTTATTAAAAGATCCAGGTCTTGATAAAACATTACTTGGTGATGGTGTTGGTTCTATGGTTGGTGCATTCTTTGGTGGATGCCCTAATACAACATATGGCGAATCTGTTGCTTGTGTAGCTATCACAAAAAACGCATCTGTATTAACAATTATCGGTGCCGCAATTGAATGTATCTTAATCTCATTCTTCACACCATTTGTTACATTTATCTCCACTATCCCAGCTTGTGTTATGGGTGGTGTATGTATGGCGCTCTATGGGTTTATTGCCGTGAGTGGATTAAAGATGGTACAGAAGATTGACTTAGACCACAATAAAAATCTATTCGTTATCTCAAGTATCTTAATCTCAGGTATCGGTGGATTATCACTAAGCTTCGGTAAGATTACTATCACTTCTGTAGCTTGTGCATTGATTCTCGGTATTATCGTAAATAAAATTTTATCAAAAGAACCAGAAAACACTGAAGAAAACCAGTAAAGTTGATTGCAGTTTTGATAAAAAATTGTTACACTATGCGTGTTGAAGGACAACGACGGAGATAGAACATATAGAGTATCTTACAGCGAGTTTCTGATGGTGAAAGTGAAACAGAGAGGATATATGTTGACAAGGACTCCCGAGTCATTCCGCGATCGCGTTAACAATCAAAAATGAGGCAGTATTAGATACTGTAAATTAGGGTGGTACCACGAACAAAGCTCTCGTCCCTTGACGTAGAGCTTTTTATATGAAAAGGAGGTCATCATATGGCAGAAGAAATGAACAACATTACTGAGCAACTCCAAAAGGAACTCGCTCAAAGACAAAAAGCATTAGAAGAAGCACAAGCTGCACTTGAAAGTACAAAGCAAGCAATCAAGGAGAATGCGAAAAAACTTGTCAAAGCTGTTGAAGAAGTTCGTCTAACAGACCAACAAGAAGCACGTATTGCAAAGATGAACGCCTTACGTGAACAAGGTATTGACCCATTTGGTAAAGCATTCCATCGCACAAGCAATTCTCAGCTCATCAAGAACGAATATAGTGAAAAGAGTGCCGAAGAATTGGAAAGTTTACACGCTGAAGTTTCCATCGCAGGTCGTATCATGCAAAAGAGAAGAATGGGTAAGTTAGGCTTCATTCACCTCTTAGATCGTGAAGGTAAGATTCAGGTCGTTATCAATAAGCGTATTATTGGTGATGAAATCTATGAATTATTTAAGGCAAGTGACTTAGGTGATATCATCGGTATCCGCGGTACAGTTATCAAGACACAGACTGGTGAGTTATCCGTAGAAGCACATGAGTATACACACCTTTCAAAGGCACTACGCCCTCTTCCAGATAAGTTCCATGGTTTACAAGACAAGGAAGAACGCTACCGTAGAAGATACGTTGACCTCATCATGAATGATGAATCCCGTAAGATTGCAATCTTACGTCCACGTATCGTAAGTGCAATCCGTCGTTATATGGATAGCCAAGGATACCTTGAAGTAGAAACACCTATCTTACAGCCAATTTTAGGTGGTGCAAATGCTAGACCATTTATCACACACCATAATGCATTAGATAAGGACTTCTATTTACGTATTGCGACTGAGTTACCACTAAAGAGATTAATCGTTGGTGGACTTGAAAAAGTATATGAAATTGGACGTATCTTCCGTAACGAAGGTATGGACCTCAAGCACAACCCCGAATTTACAACAATGGAAGCATATTGTGCATACACAGACCTAGAAGGCATGATGGAATTAAACGAAGGTTTATTTGAACATGTTGCATTAGAGGTTTGTGGTACAACAGACTTCAAGTTCATGGGTCAGGACATTTCATTAAAGGCTCCATTCAAGAGATGGAACATGGTAGATGCTGTTAAGGAAGTAACTGGTGTTGACTTCTGGCAACCGATGAGTGTTGAAGAAGCATACAAGCTTGCACAAGAACACCACATTACAGTTGAACCACACCAGATGACAGTTGGACATATCATCTCCCTATTCTTCGAAGAATTCTGTGAAGATAAGATTGTTCAGCCAACATTCGTATATGGTCACCCAATTGAAATTTCACCACTCGCAAAGAAGAACCCAGAAGATCCACGTTTCACAGATCGTTTTGAGTTGTTAGTAAATGGTATTGAGATGGATAATGCCTTCACAGAGCTTAACGACCCTATTGACCAAAGAGAACGTTTCGAAGCACAGCTCAAGGCAAAAGAACTTGGTGATGACGAAGCTAACGAGATGGATACAGATTACGTAGAGGCACTTGAATACGGTCTACCTCCAACAGGTGGTATCGGCTTCGGTATCGACCGCTTCGTAATGTTGTTAACAGGAACAGATTCCATCCGTGATGTACTCTTATTCCCAACAATGAAAGATAGAAATAACTAACATAAAAAGCCAGCTAATCTGGCTTTTTTAATATGCTTATTTACTATTTTTGATTGCGTCATTTTTTGATAATAGATATACACAATATTGATTCATACTAACACCCTCTTCTTTAGAGTGTTGTGCCAAAGATCGATGAAGACTCTTTGGAAGACGTAACTTAAATTGTCCAGAATACTCAGAAGTTGTTGGATCTGGAATAGTAATATGATTTTCCAAAGCAGCAATGATCCATTCCCTTTTAGCATCTTCAGCATTCTTAACAACATCATCCAACGTTTTACCAACTGTAATACAACCACTTAGTTCAGGATAGCTTGCGACATATCCACCCTCATCTACATCAGGAACAATCTCTAAACGATATGGATATTGTAAGTAATATTCAATTGTATTCATTAAGACCCTCCTTAATATGTTTATGAATTTGTTCGTATACACACATATATATTAAATTTAGTTGGTATCACATGTGGTGTCAATCCAACTATCACAATAAAGTCTAAATAATAAAAAAAGACAGGTTGTTTATTGTAAAGATATTATCTCTTTACGGCATCCTGTCTTCTGCATTTTAGAAACTTATTAACCTAATTCATCTAGCAC
>JABZLU010000011.1:12749-13011 GCA_015256605.1 Solobacterium sp. | reverse complement strand
TCAACAACAACTAGAACGAATGCATTCAGATTTAGGATTTATTGCTGCCTTGGACCAATCTGGTGGATCAACACCAAAAGCTTTACTCGCATATGGATTAGACCAAACAGCTTATGCAAATGACGAGGAGATGTTCGACTGTGTACATCAAATGCGTACACGTATCATCAAAACACCATCCTTCAACAAAGACGGTATCTTAGCCGCTATTCTATTCGAGAATACGATGGATCGTACGATTGATGGCAAGTATACCGCTGAC
>JABZLU010000011.1:253-12739 GCA_015256605.1 Solobacterium sp. | reverse complement strand
GTTCCAATCTTAAAGATTGATAAAGGCTTGGCTGAAGAAAAGAACCACGTCAAACTGATGAAGCCAATTCCAAATCTTGCGGAAACACTCAAACATGCCGTTGAAGATCGTCATATCTTTGGAACGAAAGAGCGTTCTGTTATCTACGACTACGATGAACAAGGTATTCGCGATGTCATCGCACAACAGTTTGATATTGCTCTACAAGTATGGCATGCTGGTGCAGTCGCAATTATTGAACCAGAAGTCGATATTCATAACCCTCACAAAGCAGAATCTGAAGCCTTTATGTTAGAAGTCATCAAGGAACATCTAGCAAGACTAGATTCTGATGTAAAAGTGATGTTTAAGTTAACCATTCCAACTGTGAATAACTTATATGCTGATCTAATGAAGGATCCTCATGTTGTACGTGTCGTTGCTCTATCAGGTGGATACTCACAAGATGAAGCTTGCCACTTACTCTCACTTAACCACGGTATGATTGCGTCCTTCTCACGTGCTTTTGCTCAAGATCTACGCTATCAACAGACAGACGAAGAATTTGACGCAACTGTAAAAGCAGCCATCGCCAAAATCTACGCAGCTTCTATCGCATAGTCATTCATACTAGCAGAAGCCAAAAGAACTATTGCACAGTTTTGTGTAATAGTTCTTTTTCATGTATGCATGTATAAATCATTTGATAAGTTTTATAAAACTGCCATAACCTTCCGCATCCATCTCTTCAATTGGAATAAAGCGCAAGGAAGAACTATTGATACAGTAACGTAAGCCACCCTTATCACGTGGTCCATCATCAAAGACATGTCCTAAATGGCTATCCGCATATCGACTACGCACTTCCGTACGAACCATTCCAAACTGTAAATCAACCTTCTCAGTAATCACATCAGGAATAATTGGCTTCGAGAATGCTGGCCATCCACAACCCGACTGAAACTTATCCGTGGACAAGAATAATGGTTCTCCCGAAACAATATCCACATAGATACCCTTCTGAAATAAATCATCATACTCATTTTGATACGGACGTTCCGTCTTTGCATTCTGTGTTACTTCATACTGTAACGCAGTTAACTTCTCTTTTAACTCTTCTTTTGAAGGTTTATTGTATTTCGTTTCTAATATATTTTTTCTAATTTCTTCGTTCATAGGATTACCTATCACTTTCTAACTAATTTTTTGTATAATGAGAATACGAGGTATGATATGGAACTGATTACAGAACTCATGGATCAAGCACAAATTGAGCGTTCATTAACACGTATCGCTCATGAGATTATCGAACGAGATAGTTCATCTCCCAACGTATGTTTAGTCGGCATCAAACGTCGTGGGATTCCACTCGCACAAAAGCTAGCAGAAAATATCAAGAAATATACAAATGTTGAACTTCCTGTCGGCGAGGTAGATATCTCTTTATATCGCGATGATCTAACAGAACTAAGCGAAACTCCAAAAACAACTAACATCATTTTACCCGAGAATATTCAAGACTATGTAGTAATCCTAGTAGATGATGTTATATACACTGGCAGAACGATTCGTGCAGCGATTGATGCGGTATTCTCACATGGTCGTCCAAAGGCAATCCAACTTGCGGTACTGATTGACCGTGGTCATCGTGAATTACCAATACGACCAGACTTCGTAGGTAAGAATGTCCCAACCTCTCGTGATGAACTCATTGACGTTTCCATCGATGGTATCGATGACGAAACAGTTGTAAAACTCTATAAACTATAAAACATCGGACAACCGATGTTTTATTTTCGTTATAATGCCGCAATCACAGACTTGATCTTAGCGTGGTCTTCTTCCGTTCCCTGAACATCAACCTTAGCGATTAATACACCACCAAAGTCCTTTACAATCTTATCACCAGCCAAAGCGAATGTATCCGCATGGCGAGCCATAGAACCAGTCGCCACAACGCCCTTTAGGCCAGCCTTATTATTTTCTAGGAAACTTTCAACTACACCTGGAACTTCACCATAACCATCTGTATATGTGAAGAGCACATAGTCTCCATCAACCTTTTCACTACCATCAACGATTAACATCGCATCTGTATAGCCTAGCTTCTGTCTTACCAATTCATCTGTATTTCCCATTCTTGTCGCAAAAACGATTTTCATTTTATATTTCTCCTTTTGTTTGTTATCACTAACTGATGTCTATAACGTACCATCACTCATGAATCTTTGCAAAATATATGCTCATGCCTTCTGGAGAACGATAACTTGTTTTGTACAAATATGATATTGTTTTACAAATGCCTCTATATCCTTAAAATAGTTTGACAAATAATTTGTATAATCCGATTGATAATATGCGCACTGGCTAACTAGCTTAATATTTTGATTCCCATTAAGAATAAACTGTTTGATGGATGATTGATCAACCAAATAGGATTCATTACTCTCACGTAAGATAGACTGTTGACCCCAAGTTACGTGTAATAAAATGTTGTATAAATCATCTACACTCGCTTGGATTATATTTCCTTTCACAACAACTTCAGATAAAAAGATTGCATGTTCAGAAAGTTCCTTGATCCATCGTTTCACTTCTTCTATCTTTTCTGGAATCACTTCAACACTAGCAAGCGCTTCATCTTCAGGTGCACACCAATCACGAATAATTAGCTTTCCACTTTCACTCAAATGAGAAAACACCACATTCATCGTGCTAGCTGCTTCATTACGGGAAAGATACGATAGTAATTCATGAAATACACTCGACATAAAGATAATATCAAACTTTATATCAGTACTCTTCAAAAAAGTAAGGTCGATACAACGAATCCCTTTTTCCTCTAGTAATATCTGTACTTGTCTTGAATTATCTAATGCATAATAATCCGCTTCAAAATATCGTACATATTCATAAACATCTTCACTTGGTCCTGAGCCGAAGTCCAATACACGCATTCCCTTTTGAACTTGTCCATCCAAAGCACTCAACTTATCACTCATCGTTGAACGCATGCGTGCATAGTATGATTGTTCATTATGCATATGCTGATTTCCTTAACTCTAATTTATCTAAGACTGGACGAAGTACACGCATTATGGTCGGGATGATAATACCTGCCACTATCATCTCTAAGATACCATTGCTTGTAATCACAGTGATAATCACTGTAGAAACAGCTAAGCCTGTTACACTAGCGTAAACTTGCCCAAAGAATAACCAAATTAATCCCATGACCATCAGTGTATGTAATAATGTCATACCAATCGCGATCAAAGATTCTACAATAAAGTTATTCTTCTTTGCTTTCTTAAATACGGTATATAACAAGCCAGAAAGATATCCCAATAAAATACGTGGCGCAAACGCAATGAGTAAACTCCAGAAATTTCCATGAATATCACCAACTGAATAGAAAGGTGAAAAACAGAAACTCGTTATCGTTGGCGCAAAGGTTGCTTTTAAAAAGCTAGTCATTCCAAAGACAAATCCTAAGATTGCGCCTTCTGTTGGTCCAAGTAAGATACCCGCGAAGATGACAGGTATATGCATTGTCGTAATGGAAATTGCACCTAAGTTAAGATAACCGATTGGTGTCATTGCCATAATGAGTTCAATCGCAATAAACATACTGAGAATCGTCATTTTTTGAATTCTTGTCTTATTACCCATTTGAATGCCTTTCTATATCTTATACTCCACCCATTTCCCTTGATGGAAACGAATTCGTAGTAATGTAAATCTTGTCAACTGATCCGATAATACACCCAACCAAATACCTACTAAGCCAAGTGAGAATACGGAAGTTAATACCCAAGTTAAAATTGGTCGGATAATAGCGACACTAATAAGTGCCACAGCCAATGTATATTTTACATCACCAGCACCTCTTAAGCATCCACCATAAATAATTTGTGATATCTGAAATAGTACAATCACCGCCACAAAGCGAGCAATCATAACACCCATTTCAATTACGGATTCATCCACAAAGAAGAACTGATTCAGTGTTCTTCCACCTACTAATAACACTATCGCAAATACAACCGATATCACTACACCGATTAACTGACATGCATGTCCATAGGTCTTTGCCAGATCTGGTTTCTGTTGCCCAAGACTCTTTCCAATTAACGATACCGCTGCTACTTGCATACCATCCCCAAACGCAAATCCGAGCGATAAGATATTCATTCCAACCTGATAGGCCGCAAACTGATCGGTACCTAGCTTTGCCGCAAGTACAGCAGTCGTCATAAAACCAACACGCATGGCCCAGTTTTCAAAAAGAATATTCGCACCCAACTTTTGAATCGCATTATATGCGCCAAAATCTGGTTTAATCTTCTCTTCAAGAATATAGGGTATCGATACATAACTATCTTTTTTAAATAATGATTGTATACTCATACCACATGCAAATACAGTACCTAGTACCGTCGCAAACGCCGCACCAAATAGTCCCCATTTGGGAAAGCCAAAGTTACCACCAATCAATAAATAGTTAAAGATGATATTCACGATGGATGATGTAACATTTGTGACCATCGCAATCTTTGTGTTACCAGCACCACGTTGTGCAGCGTTAATCACTAGTGATAATACATTGAATATCATTCCAATCTGTATCACCCTAAAATAAATCACTGCACCCTCATGTGTATCCGCATTAGAACCACATAACGCAATGAGCGGATCCGCAAAAATCACTGTTACAACAGTTAACGCAATACACAACAATATAACAACCACCAATGAAGTCACTAATACCTGATTTGCGTTTCGTCGATTATTCTGTCCAAGTCTTCGTGCAACTAAGGCAGATACTGCGACGTTAATCGCAAAGAAGAAACTAAGACTGAGAAACTTCGGTTGAAGAATCAACCCTGTAGCCGCTACTGCATATGTACCCATAGAGGAAACCATAAGTGTATCGATAATACCCGCAAGAGACACAAAAACACTTTCCAGCACAGCTGGCCATGCCATACGTATCGCTTCTGTATACTGTTCTCTGGCGATATTCTTCAACATTCTCCATTCCCCCCCATTGACTTGAAACCTCACTCCAAATGAAGTGAGGTTTTCAATTATGCATTTAATTTCTTTTCGATATCTTCGATATCGTTCTTTAACTTCTCTAAGAAAGCCTTCTTTTCTTCAACTTGACGTTGAATACTGCGAATTCTCTCATAGTCACTTGTTTCATATTCCTGTTCTTGAAGTCTATTAATTTCTTCTCTTACAATTGGAAGTTGTGACTTCTTGTAGTCAAAGGCTTCCTGCAAACGCTTTTGACTATCTTCACGCTTACCATTCCAGAATACTTCTTTTGCCTGTGTAAATGTCTCCCACAATGCGTCATTCTGCTCACTACCAGAGTATCCAGCAGCACGCCATTCCTTATCTAATGCCTTCATACGATCTGTCTTCTCACGACCATAATCCTTTTCAGCAGCGATTGTCTTCGCTTCTTCAATTAAGGCATTCTTGATACGGATACTTTCCTTCTGCTTTTCATCACGCTCTGTAAAGAACGCTGTTCTTTCATCATAGAAGCCCTGACGTGATGCATTAAACGCATTCCAAAGTTCATCATCCTTATCACGGCCTGCACTACCGATTGCCTTCCATGCGTCCATAAGACCATTCATCTTTTCAGATGTTTCACGGAAGTTATCAGTCTTCTTTGCAAGTTCTTTTGCCTGCTTGATTAAATCAAGTTTCTTCTCTTCATTTTCAGAATGTACTTGTGTTAGATTATCAAAATAGTTACGACGCTTATCATTGAATTGGTTACGATAGCCCTTAAACTGTTCCCATAAGGAATCATCTTCTACACCTGCATTACCAAGTGTTTCCCATTCATCCTGCAGGTTTCTAAATTCTGCTTGTGTTTCCTTCCAGTTTGTGGAATCTGCTAAACTAGCAGCCTTTTCAATTAATTTCTTTTTTTCTTCTGCGTTTGCGTTTTGGCGCTGGCTTCTAGCATTAAACTTTTCTAAAGTCTTACCAAACCAGATTGCATACTCTTCATCCTTTGGCGTATTCCAGTTCTCGATTGTTTCGAATTGCTTACGAATTTCTTCGAACTCTTCTACTGTAGAAATATTCTCTGCTTGACGGCATAGTTCCTGCTTCTTACGAAGATCATTTTCCATATCTTCAAGTGCAGTATTATTATGAGAAGTACCGTATTCTACGCCACCTCCTAAATATGCAGGCTTTTGCCAAGAGAACATTCTATATTCTCCATTTGTTTCAATACCAAACCATCTACCATGGCCATCATTTTGATCCTCTTTTGGTAATACAAAATTGCCATTTTCGTCCTTCGCACCGTATAGAACTTCCACAACCTTACCATCAAAAGTCTTATGTGCTTTAAAGCTGACCTTTGCTAATTTCTCATCAAATCCTTCTAACGTTTTCCAATTCATTGTAATTCCTCCTGTTTGTCGTGTAATACGAAAATCTCTATTAAATATTATACATGATAATTAAAGTGTTTGATGTTCGCGTTTTACATGTTCATAAACAATTTTCGCGATATCCTCAACATTTTCTTTCTTACCATTGCGCATCCACACAGTATAGATGTTAAATAACGCACCAGAATAATAATACAAGTGATATCTACGTAACTCATCTTCACCCTGTTCAAATACATAACTATCGATATAGTAATTTAAACCATCCTGTAAGATTGAAGATAAATTTGATTGGTCTAAACACTCAATAAAGCGTTCATAATTACAGAAATATAAAAATCCTGCAAGAATCATCTCATACGAACGTACTTTTAAATCCTTTGCACGTTGCACGCGAACAAATTCATCCACAATCATCTTCATATAATCACTGAATATTTCGCGCTTACTACTATAGTTTCGATAATACGTCATACGCGATACACCTGCCATACGGCAGATTTCCGTTACTGTAATATCATCATAAGCCTTGGTTTCCATCAAACGTATCAGTGCCTCACTAATACATTGACGATTAAATGCATTTTGTTGTTCCTGTTGCATAAATTCTCCTGATAGTTGTATTTTAACATATTTCGATATCTTCCTACTATGTCCAATCCCCATCAAGCATAAACAAAAAGAATATTGAAACCAATCGATTCCAATATTCTCTCGTTCATTTATAACCAAGAACCATGTTTTTTGATATAGAACTTCTTCACGATTTCAATCGTAGTACTATAGAGTGCCAGGATAATAATCAAATATACAAAGTATTCAAATGGCATTTCTGTAAATACAGTATTCTTCAGATTATCAAATAAATATGGAATTGAAATACCTACAAAGATACCAAACGCAGATGCTAGAGCTAGTCTAGAATCACACTTTGAATCAATGATAGGCCGCTTTGATGTACGGATAAACTGTACAATCAAAATCTGAGAAATCAGACCTTCAATAAACCAACCAGTCTGGAAGTAATTCTGCATAGCGAGTGTATTGTATCCTAAGATAAACCACAATACCAAGAACGTCAGTACATCAAATACAGATGAGAAACCACCCATGACATTCATGAATGACACAAGCGAAGCACTATTCCACTTATGCGGTGTCTGTAGGAACTCATCATCGACGTTATCCCATGGAATCGCAATCTGTGTAAAGTCATAAATCAAATTCTGAATCAAAATCTGTAATGGTAACATCGGTAAGAATGGCAAGAAAATTGAGGCTATGAGTACAGAGAATACATTACCAAAGTTACTGGATAATGCCATCTTCATATACTTCAAGATATTTCCATAAATACGTCTACCTTCATAAATACCATTGAGAATAACCGTCAAACTCTTCTCCAACAGGATAATATCCGCACTCGCTTTGGCAACGTCAGTACCATTATCCACGGAAATACCCACATCCGCATCGTGTAGACTAGGCGCATCATTTACACCATCACCCATATAACCAACTACATGACCATTATTGCGTAACGCATCCACAACACGCTTCTTTTGCATTGGCGATAAGCGCGCAAAGATATCATTCTTCTCCACTACAGAAGATAATTCCGCATCACTCATATTCTCTAAATCAGAACCTGTAACAGCACTCTGATCACCAACCTTCATACCAACAAGCTTGCATACATGTTCAACGACAACAGGCGCATCACCAGATATAACCTTTACATGTACACCAGCATCATACAAACCACGAATCGCTTCTTTTGCGTCTGGTTTTGGTGGATCAAGGAAGGCAATAATACCCAAGAATGTCATATTTGTTTCATCTTCCGCATGGAAGACGGTTGTATCACCTACATTTTTCTTCTTTGCGGCGACACCGATGACATGCATACCCTCTTTATTTAATTCTTCCGCAAGAGCGTTGATTTTCGCAAGATCTTCTTCGTGAATATCCATGTATTCCTTCTTCACGCGAATACGACTGCAACACTCTAATACAGACTCCAAAGCACCCTTTGTAATAAGTACCTCATCCTGTGGCATCGGAAGAATTTCTTCAACATTTCCACCCATGTGTTCACCACCAGGATTAGAAATCAAAACACTCATTCTACGACGTTCAAAGTCATATGGAATCTCATCAGACTTCACATAACCACCAGCGTATTTATGTGCATCATTCTCGTCGCCATACGCTAAGATTGCACGGTCAATCAGATTCTTAACTCCCGTAGAGTAGTATGCATTCATCCATGCATAATTCAATACTAAATGTGAATCCTCACCATTTACATCAAGATACTTCTGCAACACAACATGGTCCATCGTCAGTGTACCGGTCTTATCGGTACATAGAACATCAATGGCACCTAAATTCTGAATCGCAGACATATTCTTAACAATTGTCTTCTTCTTCGCTAGGAATTTAGCACCCTTGGCAAGTGTTCCATTAACAATCATCGGTAACATACCCGGTGTAATACCTACCGCAACAGAGATAGAGAATAAGAAAGCCTCTAACCAATTCTTCTTAACCAAACCATTAATCAATAACACGAAGATAACTACCACAACCATGTAAGTAATTAAGATTCTTGTAATCTTCGACAAACTCTTATCAAAATCCGTCTCTTTCTTCTTTGTATGAATTGTAGAAGAAATCTTACCTAGATAAGAACTTTTCCCGGTACGTACTACAACACCAACACCTGTACCGGAATTCACAGTAGAACCACCCAAACAGATATTGTTTAACTCTGCCGCATTGACAGTTCTATCATCAACACCTTTATATTTTTCAACTGGAATGGATTCCCCTGTAAAGGCAGAAACAGAAACGAATAAGTCCTTACTTTCAAGAAGATATAAGTCACCACTGACAATATCTCCAGACCCAATCAATTGAATATCACCAGGAACCACTTCTTCCACCGGTACTTCTCTTACCTCAGTACCATCTTCCGTTGGAACCTGAATTCTAACCGTATCATGCTCCATCTCTTTTAACTTCTGCATATCACGGTAAGAACCATAGTCTTGGAAGAAACGAATTACCGCACTCATACACGCCAGTGCAAGAATAATTGTTCCAGATAAGATATCCGACTCCACAACAAAAGTCACAATCGCTAATACAAGTAAAACGATAATAAACGCATCCGCAAAACTATGTACAAGGAAATACGCCCAACTATGTTTCTGCATCGCAGACAAATCATTATAGCCGTACTTCTCTAATCTCTCTTCTCTTTCTTCATCGTTTATACCATTTCGTGTACAAGCTAATTCCTGTAGAAGACTAGATTCCTCTGTTTTCGCAATTTGTTGAAACTCTTGTTCAACACCAGTCGACTTAGGTGTAGGCCCTAACTTCTTCTCGTTATTTAGAATCATATCTCCACCTCCCTTTTCATTTACACAACAATCTTAGTTACTTTCACACTGTACGTCAATGAATAATCCATCAAAAAAGTCACAACAAAGTTGTGACAAATAATCTCTATTTTAATGACTCTAAATACACATTTGCTTCCTTGCGAGTATGGAAGATATGAATATCCTTTTCCTTGTATTTTGAAAGAAGATTTAAAACTTCCGGTCTATCTTCCTTCTCATAATTTTTGACAAATTTAATCAGGTCTTCATCAACTTCATCTTCTACCCATGGCATGTCAGTACGAACCTTGCCAACCCGGTCATAGATTCCTTGTATACATATATCCACTGGATAATCTAAGAAGAATACAGTATCACATGCTTGCATACGCATTTCCATGGAAGAACCATAGTTACCATCAATGATCCATGTATCTTTTTCAATCACTTCCTCAACACGTTTCAAGAATACCGTCTTTTCTACCGTTGTTCTATCCGCATTCCAATTTAACTGATCCAAGTGAAAAAGTGGAATCCCTGTACATGCATGCAGATGTCTTGCAAATGTACTTTTACCACTACCACAGCATCCAATTACAATTACTTTCTTCATCTTACCTACTCATCTTTATCCTTATAATAACACAATAAGTCAATTGGACCATAAACCGCATGATTCAATCCCTTATGTTCCTTCCCCTCATACACAAAGCCTAGCTTCTCAATTAATTTTAGAGAGGCTTCGTTGTAAGGGAAACAGGATACACTAAACATCTGTACCAGATTATGTTCAAAATAATAGTTCATCACTGCCTGTACTGCTTCGTATGTATATCCTTTTCTTCGATAGTTTGGATTCATCACAAAACCTAACTCATAAGAAGAAACTGCTCTATCGTCATCTTGAAGGTTAATCATTCCTATCATCTTTTGATTATCCTTCAAGATGATACTAAACCGCTGTTGCCGACATAGAATTTCCATCAAAGCTAGATACTGTTGATCTTGCGACTTACTTGCATGATAACCACCATCATCTAAACTTGTCTGTTCATCCGACATGATTTCAAACAAATCATCTTTATCAGAGAATTCAAACTGGCGTAGAATTAAACGTTCCGTTTCAATCCTCTCCATATTAATTCCCTTTCGTGCTTTCATAGCCCGTTTCAAAACTGAATACACCAGTATTAATTTTAAAGTTTACGTTGAATTTGCGTTGGCTTGTGCCTTCTTTATTTTCTCTTTCCATCAACGCTTTCCCACGTGAGGTAATTTTGGCATTTAGAAGTTCTTTCTCTAGTTGACGTACGTCAAAAGAAGAAACCATTGCATTTTCAATCAGATACTGATAACCATCTTGTAATTCCTTTTCACTAATGCCCCATTTAACCTGTTGAAAGATTACCCCTTCTTTGAGTTGGTTAATCATATCCATCAGAAAACAAAGACGAAAACGAGAGACTGGTGGTTTCTCACATTCATCAGGAATTACCCATCTGCCTCTTTCATCCTTCTCTGCTAACGGAATCACACCATCCGCACATAACTTCGTCACTGTCTTTACAGAACATCCCCATTTCTGAGCAGCTTGTTTTGTGTTCATACTAAACTCTCCTGTATATTCAAATTATAGCATTTCCCAGGAAAACAAAAGATACTCTCTCGAGTATCTTAAGTAAGATTATTATTTAGCTTCAGGAAGAGCTACAAGATTCTTTGTTGTGCCTGTTGTTAGAATCTCATTGAAGTTATCCATTGAGTATTCAATCATATTTGCTAAAGCTTCATCTGTATTAGAACCAATATGTGGTGTTACCAATACTTTTGGATACATCTGTACTAGTTCACGAACAGTAGGATCAGAAATCTCTGCAGCACTAGCTAACTTCTTGAAGAAGAATGATGTTTCGTTAGCGAATACGTCTGTTCCATATCCATCTAACTTACCAGACTTAAGAGCAGCTAAAATTGCTTCGTTATCCTGTAATTCACCACGAGCAGTATTTAAGAAGATTGAACCATCCTTCATCTTGCTGAAGAATTCAGCGTTAGCCATCTTATCATTCTTACCAGGGAAGTAAGGAACGTGCAAGCTTACGATATCAGACTGTGCAAGTAATTCATCAAGAGTTACATAGTCAAGTACTTCTCTGCATGCATCATTTTCATACACATCATAGCCAATAACCTTAGCACCTAAGCCCTTATACATCTTAGCTTCTGTGAAACCAATTCTACCTGTACCGATAATACCCACTGTACAGTTACGAATTTCCTTAGAGAAATATGTTGGTGAAACAACGAAGTCACCAGCAGCAGTTGCGCTAGTAGCAGCAGCTGTATGACGTAATAACATCATACCTAATGTTAAGGATAATTCAGCGATAGCGTTTGGAGAATATCCAGGAACACGTGCAACGATTAAACCTAAATCTGCAGCAGCCTGTAAATCAATATGGTTGAACCCTACAGTACGTGTAAATACATACTTGATTCCATATCCCTTTAACTTCTCTAAGTTCTGACGATCCGCAACACAGTTACCACGTAATAAAACTGCGTCAGCACCTTCACACTCAGTGATATTCTCATGAGTTGTTAAACCCTCAACAAGCTTTAAGTCATAGTTATACTTATTATACTTGTGGAAAAACTCTACTTCATTTGGACGAACACCATAA
>JABZLU010000011.1:0-243 GCA_015256605.1 Solobacterium sp. | reverse complement strand
TACTACTTTAAATGACATAATTTTACTCCTTCTGTTTATTATTTATGAAAGCGGGATATTTATCCCGCCTTATTATAATACTATTCTTAATTAAAAGATTCCTAAATGTCCAATAAATTCAACGATAACGATCCAAATAGGAGCCATAATAACAGCTGCTAATGTCGCAATCAATGAAGTGTTAGACGCAACGAGGGCACCCTTATCAAAACGAATTGCATAAGAAGCCGCAACTGTTGCTGG
>JABZLU010000119.1:0-3776 GCA_015256605.1 Solobacterium sp. | reverse complement strand
CCGCTTTATCTATACTATCCACCAAAGTGGATTGGCTATGTGGCGCTTGTTGGAATGTTTGGGTATTTATATGTTGGCTCTGGCTATATTAAAACTGAACCGGCGATGACAATTCTTTCGGCGTTAGGAACGTTTGCTTATTTCTATCTCACAGCGATGGGGGTTGTTGGTCTATTAGTGATGATTGGACTTCTGGCAAAGGAAAGTCGTAGAATTTTAACATTTGTCGTGTTTATCTTAGCGTTAGCGATGTCATTTCCAGTAGCGCTTTATGGATTTTTATATATTACAACAAACATGCATAAACGAATTGTAGAGGAGGGATATCATGCAACAAAAAATGAGTCGAATTAAACAAGTTGTTTTTGTGGCACTTGCTATCCAGCTTGCGGTTATCATTCTGTTACAGTTGATATTTAAGATTAATATTTTACCAGGCATTCTGGTGTTAATTGCGGAATCGTTAATTGCAGTCTATTTGTTAGATTATTTCCAATCCGCAAATGAAGAAGAATCCATTGGATTAGAAAAATATTTAGGTGGTTCTTACGCGGATGCGTATCTCGTTGGTGGCGTAGGTATGATGAACTACGATGAAAACTATGTCATCACATGGCAGAGTGAACTCTTTAAGGAAAGAGGACTTGACCGTATTGGTTCTAAATTATTAAATTGGCTACCAGAAGCTAACGATATTATTTCCGGGGAAACGGAAAAGGTAAATGTTACGATTGACCAATATGTTTATGAAGTTAGTAAGCGTGAAAATGCACCGACGATTTTCTTTAAGGATATTACATTATTAGATAAGTATCGTGGTAAGTATAATGAAGAACATGTTGTGCTTGGCTTGGCTAGTTTTGATAACTATGAAGAGAGTACGATGTATGCGGATGATGCGGATATCGCAAATATCAATGCGACAATTCGAACACCACTCAATGAATACTTCCAAAAGTTTGGTGTCTTCTTAAGAAGATTAAACAACAATCGTTATTTATTGGTACTCAATGAGAGGATTTATCGTGAGATTGCGGCAGATCGTTTCTCAATCTTGAACATCGTACGTAAAGCATCACAAAAAGCTGAAGTATCTATCACATTGTCTATGGCTTTCGCCAAGGGTAGTTCGAACTTTGCAGAGTTAGATGAGACAGTTACGAAGTTAATGGACCTTGCGCAAACGCGTGGTGGTGACCAGGTTGCGATTCAGGTTGTTGGTGAGGATGTAAAGTATTTTGGTGGTTCTACAGAAGCAGCCGAGAAGAGAAGCCGTGTACGTGTACGTGTTATGGCACATGCATTACGTGACCTCATTCAGCATTCTTCCAACGTGATTATCTGTGGACATAAAAACGCAGATTTTGATTGCATTGGTTCCGCAATCTGTTTATCGAAGATGGCATCCGCTTTCAATAAGCCAGTTAGTATTATTGCCAAGACTGGTGGTATTGAAGAAAAGTTAGATGCGGCGATGAAAGAGAATGAGAAGGAACTTGCAGAGGATATCACGTTTGTAACAGAAGGTGAAGCTATCAACCAACTCAAGGATGATACACTCGTCATCATGACCGACCATCACAATATTCTACAATCGAATGGCGCAAAGCTCTTAGAGATGGCAGAACGGATTGTGGTAATTGATCACCACCGTAGAAGTACAGATATGGGTGTAAAACCAATCCTGATTTATATTGAAGCAGGTGCTTCAAGTACATGTGAAATATTGACCGAGATGATTCCATTTGTGTCTAGTAAAGTGGACATTTCTGAATTAGAGGCAACATTCATGCTTGCAGGTATGACAATTGATACACGCAAGTGGCGTGAAAGAACAGGTGTACGTACATATGATGCGGCCAGTGCTTTACGTAAACTTGGTGCAGATCCTCAAGTAGCGTATGATTATTTGAAAGATACATATGATGAGTTCGTACTAAAGAGTGCGATTATGAATGCGAGTGAAAGATATCCAGATGGTATCGTGATTGCGGCTGTTGAAAATGAGAAGATTACACGTTCTATCATGAGCCAGGTTGCGGATAGTTTATTGAGTATTCAAGATGTGAAGGCAGCCTTTGTGATTGCCCAGGATAAGAGTACAGGAATCAATAGTATTTCTGCTCGTTCAAATGGTGAAATCAATGTACAGGCAATTATGGAAGCGATGCATGGCGGTGGTCATATGACTGCTGCCGCAACACAACGCAAGGATGCGACAGTGAAAGAACTAAAAGAAGAGTTAATTAATATTATTGAACAGCAGAAGAAGGAGGTAGAAGATGAAAGTAATTCTTAAACAAGATGTTAAAAAAGTAGGCAAGCGTGGAGATATTGTCGATGTATCTGACGGTTACGGAAGAAATTTCTTAATCGCAAGAGGTCTTGCGGTTGCGGAATCTAAGGCTAGCTTAGAAATTTTAAAAGAACAGAAATCAGAAGAAGCTGCACTAGAAGCACAGCGTGAACAAGAAGCGCGTGAAAAAGCTGCCTTATTAGAAAAGACAGTAGTTACTTTCACAGTGAAGTCTGGTAAAGAAGGAAGAGTCTTCGGTTCTGTTTCTACAAAGCAGATTGTGGAGGCTTTGAATAAACAAGGCATTATTATCGAAAAGCGCAAGATTATTGATACAGAACCGATTCATAGTCTTGGCACAACAAGAGTAAAAGTTGAATTACATAAGAATGTAATCGGTACGATCGTTGTGAAAGTACTGGGAAGTGAGAACTAAGTATGCCACGCGTATTACCTTCTGCACCAGAAGCGGAAGCAAGTTTGCTGGGAACCATGCTTGTATATCCAAGTTCTTCTCGTACAGCGTTAGAAGAAGGACTTGAAGCTGAAGATTTCTTTATCGAAGCCAATCGTCGTATTTATCATGCATGTGAAGAGTTATATCAAGAAGGAACACAGATTGACTCTACAACTGTTGCGACACGTTTAAAGGATACTGATCTTTTAGATAAGTCTGGTGGAATGGAGTACATTCTAAACTTAATGAACGCAGCAGTAACGAGTGCGAATACACTAACCTATGTAAATCTGATTCGTGATAAAGCTATGATGCGCCGTATGATCGAAGCGGCTGAAAGAGTTGTGGAAGAAGGCTTTAGTGGACAAACAGATTTAAATGATTACCTAGATCATTCGGAGAAAGAAATCTTGAATGTGTCACGTAATCGTAAAGCTGGTGAGTTTAAGAATCCAAATGATGTCTTAAATGAAGTGTTAAAGACGATTCGTGCAGCCTCTGAGAATTCCTCCGAGATTACTGGCTTAAAGACTGGTTTTAATGATTTAGACCGTGTTACACATGGTTTACAGCGTGGAGATATGATTGTTTTAGCTGCCCGTCCATCTATGGGTAAGACTGCAGTTGCGTTAAATCTAGCGATGAATGTTGCGCTAATCCCACAAGCACAAAAAGGTGCAATTGCGATTTTCTCACTTGAGATGGGTGCAGAGCAGCTTGCGATGCGTTTATTAAGTGCAAAGAGTCATATCCAAGGTGATAAGTTAAAGACAGGTCGTTTAACCAATGAAGAGTGGAACCGTATTAATGAAGCTTCAGCAGAGTTAAAGGCTTCCAATATCTATATTGATGATATGGCAGGAATCAAGATTCCTTAAATCTTTTCCAAGTGTCGACGTTTGCAGGCAGAGCATGGATTGAACATGGTAATGATCGACTATATTCAGTTGATTAGTGGACCATCGGATCGTACTGGTGGAAATCGTCAACAGGAAGTATCTGATATTTCACGTAGCTTAAAAG
>JABZLU010000118.1:0-3817 GCA_015256605.1 Solobacterium sp. | reverse complement strand
ATATATAGATACACTTAAACCATACAAAAGGGGAAGTCCTTAGGAGGTAAGTGTATGAAAAAGAATTTAACAGAACTTGTATTTATTTTAGATCGTAGTGGCTCGATGCATGGACTTGAAAAGGATACAAATGGTAGCTTTAACTCTATGATTGATAAACAGAAAGAAGTAGCTGGTGAGGCACTTATTACAACCATTTTATTCAATCATACAAATAAAGTTATACATGACCGTATAGACTTAAAAGATATGAGTCCAATGACTAGCAAAGATTATGTAACAGGGGGATCTACAGCCTTATTGGATACGATTGGTCATGCTATATGTCATATATCGAATATTCACAAGTATTTACGTAAGGAAGATCTTCCAAAACATACGATGTTTATCATCATTACAGATGGTATGGAGAATTCAAGTCGTAAATATGATTATGGTATGATTAGACAACTGATTGAAGTTCAAAAAGATAAGTGTGGTTGGGAGTTTGTGTTCTTAGGTGCGAATATTGATGCCGTAGATGTCGCAAGTCATATGGGTATCGGTGAAAGTAGAGCAGTTAATTTCAATTGTGATAGTGAGGGTACTGAGTTAAATTATGAGGTTCTGAGTGATGCAATCTGTGTTTTAAGAGAACATAGTTATATAAGTGAAGATTGGAAAAACCGTATTGATAATGACTTTGAAAAGCGTGGAAAGTCTCACAATAGAAAAAATTAAATAAAATCATTAAAAACGAAAAAATGTATTCTCTTATCTTTTGATAAGTGTATAACATTTTTTGATGACGTAATTAATATATATATAATGGAGAAAAGGAGATAAGATACGTATGAGTAATCTATATTTCTTGATAATAATGGTTCCTACTAGTCTTTTATTTACATCTATTGGGATTTATGCCTGGAGGAGAAAGAAACCGATGTGGTTTTGGGCGGGTGATACTGTATCTGAGGATGAGATTACAGATGTTCGTGCATATAATCGAGCAAATGGAATCATGTGGCTTTGTTTCTCGTTACCGCTTTGGATAGGGACAATTGTTGTTGTGTGTCAAAATATAATTCTAGGCACAAATATTATGCTCGTAGATGCTACAGTTGGATTAGTACTTATGATGATAGCTTATACATTTATTCGTAAAAAGTATAAAAAGTCATAGCATTAAATAATAATGTTAATTGATATAAATATGCATGCATGTATACTTTTGCTAACTATCGGCTAAGATTATTTTAACTTGGAGAAAATCTATAAGATATCAATATGGTAACGCTGTAGTTCAGTGCTATAATGCATATAGTGGAAGTTATAAGTTAAGAGGTATCCTATGGACAAGAGTATTTCTAATAATAAAAAAGCATTCCTATATGCTGTAATCACTGTCGTATGCACATTTGTTTTGGGTAGTATTATCTATGCGATAGCTCCTGAGAAGTCTAATTCAACTGCTAGTATTCTATTTATACTATTGAATCTCATTCCGATGATTATGACATTTATATTCACGTATCAGTCAAAAGAAGTGAATGGATTGTGGCAGTTTTTAGAGAAGGTCTTCTGTGGGGAAGAACGTTCTATTGTTTGGTTATTTGTGTTGCTGGCGCCAGTTGTTTATTATGGTGTCTCTGTTATATTAGGGAATGTAAAATTTACTGGTATGGCATTAGGTGCTGTAATAGCTTATTTTCCATGGACATTATTTCAAGGTGGACTTGAAGAGGTGGGTTGGAGATGGTATCTACAAGAACATCTTCAGTGTAAGAATTTCATTCTTAAAATGGTTGTGATATCTGTCATTTGGTTTGTATGGCATCTACCAATTTATAGGTTGCCATGGATTACTGCAGGATCTACAAATTATCTGTTGTTTTATATGATGATACTTGGAAATACATTTATGCTTGGTACAATCAAGGAATTCTCCAAGGGGGCGATACCATGTGTGCTTGCACATATGTTGATTGATAGTCTTGCGATACTTATGTTAGTAAAGAGTACATTAGTACCACTTATCATTCTTGTGGTGATTGAAGTAGCACTATCGATATCTGCTGTATATTTTTTGAAAGATAAAAACATGAATGCATGATATAATTATTATGAATTTAGGAGCTCAAATCTAGCTATACAGGGAAATCCTCTGGATAGCTTTTTTTAATTAACTCTACAAATTGTTGAATACTCCAGCGAGTATCACTCGTATGCGTAAACAATGCACATGGGATTACTTCTATTTAGCCTAATGGAATCTATTTAAAGTCTTTGGTGGGAATTTAAAAATTTGATAATACATCTGTATGACTATTACGGTAGTTATACATATGGTTAGATCATAATTCGAGAGAGCTTATGGATAGAAATAGATGCTATAATATGCTCAGAAATGACAATTGGAAATTCAGTAGATGTAACAAAAGATGTACCAGACTATGCTGTCGTTGGTGGAGTTCCTGCAAAAGTAATCAAGATGTTAGACCCTACACAAATGAAAGACTAAGAAAGGTGGTTTATGATGGAGTATTTTGTTTTAAATAATGGAATAAAAATGCCGAAACTAGGTTATGGTGTATATCAAACACCGGTTGAAGAAACCAAGGAGGCAGTATTAAATGCAATTGAAGTTGGATATCGAAGTATTGATACAGCACAAGCGTATCGAAACGAAGAGGGAGTTGGAGATGCGATACTAGCATCAAAACTTCCACGTGAGGAGTTCTTTATCACTACAAAGATTTGGATTTCCAATGCTGGATATGAAAAAGCAAAGAAATCTATTGATGAATCATTAAAAAAACTAAAGACAGACTATATTGATTTATTGTTAATACACCAACCATTTGGTGATTACTATGGAAGTTATCGTGCGATGGAAGAGGCAGTAGAAGAAGGAAAAGTGAGAGCTATTGGGGTATCAAACTTTTCGCCAGATCGTTTTATTGATCTTCAACATTTCGCAAAGATTAAACCCGCAGTCAATCAGATTGAGACACATGTATTCCAACAACAAAAGGAAGCGAAAAAATATCTTCGAAAATATGGGTGCCAAATTGAATCTTGGGGACCTTTTGCGGAAGGTAAGAATAATATCTTTAAAAATGAAGTGCTAACCGCGATAGGTAATCATTATGGAAAAACAGCTGCGCAGGTTGCGCTACGTTTCTTAATACAAAGTGATGTAGTGGTAATTCCTAAGTCAGTGCATAGAGATAGAATGGAACAGAATTTCAATATCTTTGACTTTGCGTTAAATGCAGAAGAAATGAAACAAATTGAAGCGTTAGACCAAGGTAGAAGTTTATTCTTGGATCATACAGACCCTGCAACTGTAGAATTCTTTATGACACTTGCATAGTGAAATCATAAAAAACAATTACAATAGTGTTATAATTCTGGTTAGAAAATACTAACCGGAATTTTTTAATTGTTCAAAGGTGAAAAATATGAAAACAAAACATTTACCAATCTTGGGTGTTGGACCAATGTATGTCATCACTATTATTTTGATGACAGTCATCAGTATCATTCTTTCTACCACAAGAATGATTCCTATCATTACATTTACTAATATACGATGGATATTTGTACTAAGTGGTATTTTATGTTTTATTATTGGAATCACTCTATGGTTGAAGGCCGTTATTATTGACCGACTTGATGCACATATCATAAAGAATGAGTTGGTAACTACTGGTGTTTATGCATACGTAAGAAATCCAGTGTATAGTGCGTTCATGTTTGTGTGTACAGGGGTTTTATTGATTTACGGAAATCTAGTGTTGTTGGTATTACCAATCATCTACTGGGGATTTATGAC
>JABZLU010000117.1:0-3823 GCA_015256605.1 Solobacterium sp. | reverse complement strand
AAGCATAATGGTTAAACTAGGCATAATAACACCTGTATTATCCTTTGGTAATACACGAAAGATATGAAATACAGAAGTAAATAAATACAACAACAATAACCCGATTATAAAGGTAGGAATTGATATCCCAACCTGTGTTATCACATCAATCAACTTTGAAAGTCTCGATTGTTTGCGGTATGCACAATAGATTCCAAGTGGTATCGAAACAAGTAAAGTTAGCACCATACTATTCATCGCAATTGAGATTGTATATGGAGCAGCTTTCATAATCTTTTCAGATACAGGACAACCATCCTGAAAGGAAGTACCTAAATCTCCCTTCAAGAAAGAGACCCACCAACTTTTGTATTGAATAAAGAATGGTTCATCCAAGTGATGTTCATGACGGAACTGTTCTAACATCTCTTCCGTTGCTGGAGCACCCGCTTGATGGAAATGCATATGTGCAGGATCACTTGGTGAAAGATAAATTAAACTAAATGTGATAAGCGTAACTCCTATGATAATAGGAATTGTACGCAATAAACGCTTGATAAAATATTTCATTGTAAATTCCTTTGCATAGTTGAATACATCTTCAGTTAATCTCTACAGAAACAAAATACATTAGCACTATCGCTAATGTATCACTTTTGCCTATATTTTAGCTACATAAATACTGCTTCATGCACAACAAATGGTATGGGAATTCATTGCTTTCGTCAAGTCATATCACCATTCCATAGGAATAATGCTATAATTCTATCGTTATAAAGGAGGTATCATCATGTTACCGAAGTTAGAAAACAGTAATAATATCACTGCTATTGAAGAAGAAATTCAAATACTCAAGAATCTTTTGAATACCGCAACGCAGAATATGATTCCTTCTGATAAATTCCATCTCATTGATGAGCTCTCAAATTTATCCGCAAATCACGAATATGATAAGTTAACAGATTTGATTACCTCATTATCGAATGAGGATTTAGATATCATCTCTAGATATTTCTCTGTTCTACCTTTATTAATCAATATTACAGAAGACGTAGACCTAGCATACCAAGTCAACCTACAAAATAATATTGATCAAGATTATTTAGGTAAAATCTCCACTCAGATGAATATTATCGCAAAGAGTGAACATGCCAAGGAAATCTTAGAAAACTTGAATGTAGTACCAGTGCTAACCGCACACCCTACACAAGTACAGCGTAAATCCATGTTGGATCTAACAAATGAAATCCATCATTTATTACGTAAAGACCGTGACTGTAAGGAAGGTTCCATCAATAAACGAAAATGGAATGATAACCTTCATCGTTTAATTGAACTGATAATGGAAACGGATATGATCCGTGAAAAGAAGTTAAAGGTAAAAAATGAAATCCGTAATGTGACGGACTATTACAATACTTCCTTGATTCCAGCTATCACAGCCTTAACTGCAAAGTACCGCAAAGAAGCCGCAAAACATGGCATCGATGTCAGTGCTGCCACCCCTATTACAATGGGTATGTGGATTGGTGGTGACCGTGATGGAAATCCATTTGTTACCGCAGAAACATTAGAAATCTCTGCTACTACACAAGCAGAAGTAATCTTGAATTATTACATCCGTAAGATCGAAGAAATGTATTTCTACTATGCAGTTTCATCTAGTATCTCGCACGTCTCTTTAGATGTTGAAAAGATGGCTGCCCTTTCAAGTGATACTTCTGTCTATCGTGAGAAAGAACCATATCGTAAAGCATTCCACTATATATTAGAAAGACTACAAAATACTTATAACAACTTTACACAAAATACAAATCATGAAGTATGTTATGAAACAGTAGAACAGTTCCAGAATGATTTACTTACAATTAAAAAATCTCTTATCGAAAACGATGATGCGATTTTGACAACCGGTAGCTTTAGTGAAGTATTACAGGCCACAGAAATCTTCGGTTTCTATCTTGCAAGTATTGATATGCGTCAAGACTCTAGTGTCTTAGAAGCATGTGTTGCAGAGTTATTGAAGTCCGCAAATATCGAGCAAGACTATAGTAGTCTTGACGAAGAAAAGAAGTGTGCCCTACTATTGGACCTATTAAATAATGACCCACGTATCTTATCCGCAACACACGCACCAAAATCAGAACAATTATCTAAGGAACTTGCAATCTTCAAAACCGCAAGAGAACTGAAAGATCGTATGGGTGAAAATGTCATTCGTCAACATATCATTTCTCACTCCGAAAGTATCTCTGATATGTTTGAATTAGCAATCCTACTTAAAGAAGTTGGATTAGTGGATAGCGAACATAGTCGTATACAGATTGTTCCACTCTTTGAAACAATCGAAGACTTACAGAATGCAAATGAAATCATGCGCACATACTTGCATATTCCTCTTGTTAGGAAGTGGTTAAATGATCAAAAATTCTACCAAGAGATTATGCTTGGATACTCTGATTCCAATAAAGATGGAGGATACCTATCATCAGGATGGTCGCTTTATAAAGCGCAACAAGAGTTATCATCACTGGGAGAAAAACGTGGTGTAAAGATTACCTTCTTCCATGGTCGTGGTGGAACAGTTGGCCGTGGTGGTGGACCATCCTATGATGCGATTACTTCTCAACCATTCGGATCTATCAAAGACCGTATACGTTTAACCGAACAAGGAGAAGTTATCGGTAATAAGTACGGTAACCGAGACTCAGCATACTACAATCTAGAGATGTTGATATCATCTACTTTAAACCGTATGGTTAATCCAATGGTATTAAGCAAAGAAACATTACGTGAATATTACACCATCATGGATCCAATTGTAGAAAATTCAAATATAATCTATCGTGATTTAGTATTTAATAACCCACACTTCTATCCATACTTCTTTGCGGCAAGTCCAATCAAAGAAATTTCTAGTTTAAATATTGGCTCTCGTCCAGCAGCACGTAAAACCATTACAGATATCAATGGCTTGCGTGCAATCCCATGGGTATTCTCATGGTCACAGAATCGTATCATGTTGCCAGGATGGTATGGTATCGGTTCAGCCATGCAACAATATATCGACCAAAACCCACAAGAAAATCTAGCAAAGTTACAACAGATGTATCAAACATGGCCATTTTTCAAATCCTTATTAGAGAACGCAGACATGGTGCTTTCAAAGTCAAATATGGACATTGCAAGACAATACAGTAATCTTTGTGAAGATGAAGAAACTCGCTCGGTATTTGATCGTATTGAAGCTGAATGGAAACTCACAAAGAAAGTCTTATTACAGATTGAAAATCATAATGAACTCATCCAAGATTTACCTGCATTAAGAGGAAGCTTAGACTATCGTCTTCCTTACTTCGATATTCTAAATTACATTCAAATTGAGTTGATTAAACGTATCCGCCAAGGACAATACACAGAAGAACTAGAAAAGACTATCCACGTTACCATCAACGGTATCGCAACTGGATTAAGAAACTCTGGATAAGGAGACCAACTATGAACTGTCAATAAAAAATTTATTGAATTGACAGAGCATGACGAAAACATCTCCTGGGGAGGAGAAATTTAAAAAAGTTTAGTCAAGATTAAATGATTCGTTATATTTGAGCATGTGATAGATAGATTTGACCAACTTTTTGGCACAGTGTCCAAGTGCTTGATAGTGTGACTTTCCCTGATCTTCCGTCTTATGGCGGTAGTATTCAGCGAACGTATTATTATTCTTCACCACATTTCCAGCAGACCAGACTAGCGCATAGCGAAGTAGGCTATTTCCTCTTTTGGACATTCTGGTATGACTTGCGTTAAATTTTCCTGACTGCCTAATGACAGGATCCAAGCC
>JABZLU010000116.1:0-3909 GCA_015256605.1 Solobacterium sp. | reverse complement strand
GCCTGGAACACCATTCCTAAGTTACGGTGTTCAGGTGGAACGTATAAGTTCTTCGCCTTGTTAGATACAACCTTACCCTCTAAACGAATTTCACCTTCACTTAAATCTTCAAAACCTGCAAGCATACGTAAAGTTGTTGTCTTACCACATCCAGAAGGACCTAAGAATGAGAAACATTCGCCCTTCTTGATTGTTAGGTTGAAGTTGTTTACTGCTGTGACTGTACCTAAAGTTTTGGTCGTATAGTCTTTTCTTACATTTATTAATTCAATCTGATTCATACTTATACGCCCTTTCTTTCCTTTGTAATAAAGTTAATAATCCAGTTTACAACAACGATCAATAAGATTGTTAGAGTTGCAAGTGCTGAAGCCTGTGTAATATATCCATCACTACGTAACATGTAGATAGCAACACCCAATGTTCTTGTATATGGTCCATACAAGAGTGAACTTGTTGTTAATTCACGCATTGCTGGCAAGAAGATTAGGAAGAAACCTGATAACATCGCAGGGCGAATGAGTGGAAGTGTAATATCCTTGAGGGATTCTGTATGAGAAGCACCGCAAGAACGTGAAGCCTCTTCCAATGATGGGTGTACCTGTCTTAAGGCAGCGGAAGCTGCGTTCATTGAGAACGACAAGTAACGTGCAATATATGCAATGAAGATAATCCATAGCGTGTTATATAGGTTGATATTTAAAATCTTACCAGACCATGCAAGAATGACACCGATTGCAAGTACTGTACCTGGTAAAGAGTATGGAAGTGTAGCTAAGAATTCCAAAGCACCTTTTCCCTTTGGCTTGATCTTGATGATTACATACGCAATCATTACACCTAGTAACATTGCAAAGATACCTGAGCTTACTGCTAGGATCAAGGAGTTGGAAACACCATCACGAACCATCTTGTTGTTGAATAAGATATTTGTGTAGTTGCTGAAGTCGAAGTTACTTGGTACAAGTGGTAGACCATAAGACTTCAATAGACCAACTAAGAAGATCATTCCTAATGGTACAACAACGATGATAACTAATGTCACGATAGAGATAATCAAGAGAGGAATCTTAGCGGAACGTAATTTAATTACAGTTGGACGCATACTCTTACCCTTGATGATGTCATAGCTTCCAGACTTCAAGATAGCCTTCTGTAATACAAGAGCTACAGATACAACAACAACCAATAAGATTGATAGAATTGTCGCTTCACGAATACCCTGGAAGTCACCAGCCGCACGGTTAATGAGCTGGAAGATACGTGTTGGTAATGTGTAGATGTTCTGTGAGAATCCTAAGATAGAAGGAACACCGAAGTGTGATAATGATGAAATCATAATCAAGAGTGCACCAGATGAAATTGCAGGCTTAACAAGTGGCAATGTAATCTTACGAATGACATATCCCTGTGAAGCACCAGCAATACGTGCAGATTCTTCAAGTGTTGGGTCCATTCTTTCTAATGCACTTACTACCTGCATGAATACAAATGGGAAGTAGTAAGAAACTTCAACGAAGATAATTCCCCAGATAGAGTTGATGTTAATAGGTGCCTTCGTTAAGTGGAAGGTAGTCATTAACCAGTTATTTAAATATCCACCTCTTCCTGATAACAATAAGTCCCAAGCCATGGCCCCAAAGAATGGAGGGAACATGTATGGAATACTAAACAATGCACGCATGAATCCCTTCATTGGAATATCACTACGTCCAAGTAACCATGCATAGAACAAGCCCATGATAGTACCAAAAATTGTTACCCAAAATGCAATGGTAATTGTATTCCACATCGCACCGATGTTTTCTTTATTCAATAGAACTTTGAAGAAGCTATCTAATGCTAGTTTTCCATCCACGAATAAAGCATTCACGATAATGGAGGCAACCGGAACGATTGCAATAATCGCAAGAATGATAAAGCTTGCGATAATCATAATTTTATCTAAAGAAAACTTACGACCATCTAGCGCAGCTAAATCATTATTTAATGTTTTACGCTTAAACATTATGCCTCCTCCTTTTCATAATAGAACTTACGAACAAACTTCAAGCCAACTTCTTGGCCTTCCTTTGCCTTGCCGTACTTCATTACATCTAAAGCAGATTGTTGAAGACGGATTTGTTTATCACCTAATTGAATAAAGTAGTTTGTAATATTTCCTAGGAAAGTTTCTGTAATTACCTTACCCTTGATAGGACTTTCATTATCAAATACTGCATCCATTGGTCTAAATGCTAATTGATATGCCTTTGTTGAATTTTCAAGTGCAGACTTATCATCTAGCTTCACTAATCCATTTTCCGCATTAATATAGATGCCATCTTCCTTCGTAACAACATCTACGAAATTAGAAATCCCTACGAATTCAAAGATATAACGATCCTTAGGCTTCATAACGATATCGTAGTCGTTACCTAACTGACGAATGTTACCCTGTTGATCCATAATCGCAAGACGATCGCATAACTCTAAAGAAGCTTCTTGGTCATGTGAGATATAAACGATTGTTGTTCCAATTGTCTTTTGAATTTCACGAATTTCCTTCAACATCTCTTGACGTAGTTTCAAGTCTAAGTTTGTGATAGGCTCATCTAACACAATTAATTCTTTTGATGATACAAGTGCACGAGCAATCGCTACACGTTGCTGTTGTCCACCGGACAACTGTGAAGGTAAGTGGTTTGCATAAATTTCCATCTGTACCTGCTTGAGCGCATTCATTGCGATTTCCTGCATTTGTTTCTTATCCATTCTCTTCTTCTTTAATGGATACTTTACGTTTTCCAATACTGTTAAATGTGGCCATACCGCATAGTCTTGGAAAACAACACCAATATTTCTTCTTTCTGGTGGGATATTAATTCTCTTTTTAGCGTCGAAGACACAAGTTTCTCCAATAAAAATGGACCCTGTTTCAGGCTTGATAAAACCACAGAGAAGTCTAATCAATGTAGTTTTACCGCACCCGGAGGGTCCAATTACACCCATAATTTCGCCATCATTTACTTCTAATGATAGGTTTTGGATAATCTTTTTGTCTCCATAGCTAAAAGATACATCGTTAAATTGTACTTTTGCCATGGTTTTCTCCTAGTTGTTTATTTGAAAATCTTGTCGAACTTCTCTAAGATTTCTGCACTCTGTTCAGCGATTGCCTTGTCATCCGCAACCATTGCACGAGCGATAATTTCATCTAATGATAGTGTGCCTTCCTTCTTAACATCTCCACGGATTGGCATTGTGTCATTCTTCGCAAGAATTTCTTGTCCTTCCTTAGAAAGGATATAGTCATATAAAGCCTTACCACCTTCTGGGTTTGGTGAGTCTTTGAGTAATGCGATTGGACTAGATACAGCGATTAGATCCTTTTCTGGATATGTGAAACGAATTGTAGAACCCTTATCTGCTAGAGATTGTGTAACGTAGTCAACACCAATAGCTACCTTATAAGCTGCTGCAGCTACCTTTGTATGTGTAGAAGTTGTACCTGATTCTAATTCAGCACCATGTTCCTTTAACTTCTCGAAGAATTCAACACCATATTCTGGATTGTTCATCAAGCTAGCTACTAAGTAGAATGTTGTTCCGGATTCACCTGGGTCTGTCATAACGATTTGGCCCTTGAAGTCATCCTTTAATAAGTCTTTCCAAGTCTTTGGAACTTCATTTTCTGGAACTGTATTTGTATTTGTTGTTAATCCCATAACTACAAGACGTGCACCTGTGTAGAAGTGTTCTGGATCCTTGAACTTTTCATCGATGTTAGCAGCTTCTGGAGATTCATAAGCTTCTAAGATACCCTGTTCCTTGAATGTTACATAGTTGGATGGATCACCAATCCATACTAAGTCAGTTGCGATTTGACCAGACTGCTTTTCTGTCGCAATCTTTGTCGCAACCTTAGAT
>JABZLU010000115.1:0-3963 GCA_015256605.1 Solobacterium sp. | reverse complement strand
ATTCAATACAGTCACTGGTAATTCTTGATCATTTAAGTAAATACGCGCTGGCTTTTGATTTGGATTACAGCCGTACTTTAATGCGATTTCTTTTGTCATAAACGCCTCTCCTATTGGTTCTTATTAAAGATCATTGTTTTTATTTCATCACTGCCTGGTTCAATCTGTGTTACATACAGTGAAATCTTATTATCTTCATTCAAACTTTCCCACACATGTTGAGCAAAAGCTTCAAATGGTTCTTTAACTAGCTTGAAAAGTACTGGTTCTCCTTCGAATGAAGGAAGTGGGTTGTCGTCACTTTGATATGTATGAATGATATGACCATACCCTGCTAATTCTTCTGTATAGTCAAAGAAATACCGACGTGTACTATTTGGATTGCCTTCTGCACTCTTTAAGATTGACATTTGATAATCAAACCCATTTACTATTGCCGATATACGTGGTGTATAGTTTGGCTCATCTGGTTCAAATGTGCGAAGACGTAACGCTTCTTCAAACGTTTTACCTGCCTGCATGTTTTCATAGATTGTATCTGTTTGATCACCATTTGTGACAATCAATTTGTTTCCCAGTTTTCTAACTGGGGAATAGATAATCAGAGAAGGGTCAACTAATTTAGAAATATCATACGCTTCTGTACGAATACCATCCTCTGTCTCCGTAAAGATTCGATTTCTACTATTTTCGCTACGCCCCATGATAAAGTATGCGATACGCATCTTTCTTCCACATGGTGTACGTGCAATTACGATTCCTCTTCCAGGATAGTTTTTACTACCTAGGTATTCATATAAGTCTTTTGCCTGCATGTTATTTCCCTTCTATTTCTTTCGCAATCATTTCCGTTGCTTGTGGCAGTAATATCCACTCTGCTTCTTCCATGACTCTTTGTTGTAAAGTTTCTGGTGTATCTGTTGGTAAGATATCTACTGCTTTTTGTAGTAATATTTTTCCACCGTCCGGTATTTCATTAACGATGTGTACAGTAGCACCTGTAACCTTTACACCATAGTGAAGCGCTGCTTCATGAACTTTTAATCCATAATATCCTTTCCCACAGAAGGAAGGAATCAAGGATGGATGAATATTGATAATACGATTTGGATATGCACGAATGATTGTCTCATCCAAAATCGAAAGATATCCTGCTAGTACAATCATATCGATTTGATATGATTGCAATTGTTGTAGTAATGCATTTGAAAATTCTTCTTGTGTTGTATAATCACGCTTTGCGATAACACAGTGTTCAATCCCTGCTTTTTCAGCACGGTGTAATGCATAGACATCTGGTTTTGATGAAATTACAAGTTTGATTTTACCGTGCTGTAATACTTTCCCTTGTGCATCGATCAGTGCTTGTAGGTTAGTACCTCCACCTGAGACAAGTACTGCTATATTAATCATTCGTGGATAACGACCGAATGGTCGCCCTCTTCTATCACACCAATCTGGTATGCATCTACACCATTCTCTTTTAGAATAGACATTGTTTTTTCAACATCTTCTGGAGATACGATCATTGCCATACCAATTCCCATGTTGAAGGTGTTGAACATATCATGTTCAGGAATATTTCCTTTTTCTTGTAATAAGTTAAAGATTGGTAAGATTGGCCAACTACCCTTTGTGATACTTGCGTTTAGTGTTTCACCATATGCACGTGGTAAGTTTTCATAGAAACCTCCACCTGTAATATGTGCGATGGACTTTACATTCACTTCTTTGAGTACATGCAGTACTGGTCTTACGTAAAGTCTTGTTGGTGTTAATAATGTTTCACCAAGAGGCTTTCCTAATACATCTGCATAGTCCTTTAGTGTCGTGCCTGCATCAATATCAAATACTTTACGTACAAGTGAGAAGCCATTTGAATGTACACCACTAGAAGCCAATCCAATAATGATATCGCCTGCTTTCACGTTGTTTTTATCAAGAATTTTTTCTTCATCCACGATACCAACGGTAAAGCCTGCTAAATCATATTCATCTTCCGGATAGAAACCTGGCATTTCTGCGGTCTCTCCACCGATCAGTGCGCAGCCACTTTCTACGCAGCCATCCGCTACACCCTTTACAATATCTGCTATCTTTTCAGGATTATTTTTTCCACACGCAATATAGTCCAAGAAGAAGAGTGGTTGTGCACCTGCACAAACAACATCATTTACACACATCGCAACACAATCGATACCAACTGTATCATGCTTATCTAATAACATCGCAAGCTTTAGCTTTGTGCCAACACCATCTGTACCAGATACAAGTACTGGCTTCTTCATGCCTGTCATATCTGGCGCAAATAAACCACCAAAACCACCGATGGAATCTAATACACCTGATGTAGTAGTACGAGATACGTGCTTCTTCATCAGTTCTACTGCTTTATATCCAGCAGTTACATCAACACCTGCAGACTTATAAGCATCGCTATAACTCTTCGTCATGTTTGCTCTCCTTCTTTTCTATTTTCATTTCAAATTTTGATTTTGCAGAATGCTTAGGGATAGGTGCAGGATACTTCTCTGTAAAACATCCTGTACAGAAATCACAATCCGCATCCGATGCCATCTTCTTTACACCATCGACACTTAGATATCCTAGTGAATCTGCACCGATGGACTCGCATATTTCTTCTAAGTTCATTTTACATGCAATCAGGTTCTGTTTGGAATCAATATCCGTTCCAAAATAGCATGGTGAAATAAATGGTGGTGCAGATACACGTACATGAACTTCTGTCGCACCTCCATCACGTAATAATTTCACAATACGAGCACTAGTCGTTCCACGTACGATGGAATCGTCCACCATGATAACTCGCTTACCTTTTACAACAGAAGAAACTACATGAAGTTTCATATTAACTGCATTTTCACGTTGTCCTTGTGTTGGTTGGATAAATGTACGTGCAATATAACGATTCTTGATGAAGCCCATACCATAAGGAATTCCAGATTCTTCGGCATAACCTTGTGCCGCATCTAGTCCTGAGTCAGGTACACCGATTACAACATCCGCTTCTACTGGATGTTCCTTCGCTAGGATACGACCTGCATTACGTCTAGCCTCATGTACTGGTTGATGTTGGAGAATCGAATCACTACGGGCAAAATACACATATTCAAATACACACATATGTGGCTTTTCTTTACAATGTGTACGAATAGAATGTTCAACGCCATCATGATCGATTACAACAATTTCTCCCGCATCAATATCGCGAACATAGTCCACACCAACAGCCGCAAATGCGCATGTCTCAGATGCGAACACAATTCTTCCATCCTTGTCTTTTCCCATCACTAATGGACGGAATCCCTTTTTATCTCTTACTGCAATTAGCTTTTCAGGCGACATCACAACAAGGCTATACGCGCCTTCAATGCGATTCATTGTATTCTCAATTGCCTTTTCAATCGAAGAAGTCTTTAATCTTTCTTGAATGATGATATAACAAATGATTTCTGAGTCATTTGTTGTATGGAAGATTGCGCCCTTGCGCTCTAACTCTTCACGTAGCTCAGCAGCGTTGGTTAAGTTTCCATTGTGTGCAATCGCTAGTTGTCCTTTAATATGGCGAACCAGTAAAGGTTGTGCATTCGTATGATTAACCGTGCCAAATGTTGAATATCTGGTATGACCAATCGCCATCTGACCCTTACCTAGTTTATCTAGTTCATGTTGATCAAATACATCCCGTACTAAACCAACATCTTTATGCGATGTAATAACACCACGGTCATTGACCGCAATACCGCAACTTTCTTGTCCACGATGTTGTAAGGCAAATAAACCATAGTAAGTATCGGATACAACATCACTCACCATGTTTTTGTCGTAAATGCCGAAAACACCACACTCCTCATGAATCATATCCTGCATGTTCTCTCTCCTAGTATATTTATAATGCCTGTGCTTTTTCTTGAAGTTCTTGATCTTTCGCCAATACTGCTG
>JABZLU010000114.1:0-4005 GCA_015256605.1 Solobacterium sp. | reverse complement strand
AAAATACATACTATCTGTATTTTACAATGGATAATTCTTGTATTCAATTTCCCATCCATTTATCGTCAAAAATGTTAAAATTCAATCATGGATAACCTTTCAAAGACATACTTAACAAAAGCATTAACTCGATTAGAGAAGTATTTACCAGATGATACAGATACTCTTTTAGATTGGTATGAAGGCCATACTGACTATTATTCTGTTTTACCTATTGGTAAGTATGTATACTGTTTATTCGCTTTACCAGTGATTTCATCAAATGGTAAGGAGATTAAGCACGTTAGTGAGATTGATAATAATGTATTAGAATGTATCACAATATTAGTATATGAGAGTGATACGATTATTGCGGATATTTCAGGATTACATGCATCCATGGATACACTATTAACCAATGAGAAAGTATTTAACTTCTGTGCAGATGAATCTGATTGGACCTATCTTGAGCATTATTGTCTATGTGGAAATTACTTCCCTGAGATTGCTTACCCACCAAATAAAGAAAGCTCCTCCCTACTAGTTTCAGGAGAAGCTTTACTAATTACAAATGCATATGTAACTACTGCCTATCGTAGACAATTCATATTCCGTAACATGGTACAGATGATTAAAGACCATGCATTACGTTATTCGTATGAGAATACGGATTTATATACTGCTATTGCACTAGACCCTGATATTGCACAGTATGGGCCTGATACAAAGCCAGAGCCTTATTACTATTCTTTCGAGGTTGATGAACCTCGCCGTCTAGTGAATGCAAGTATCATGGAGAAGTTAAACTTTACACCAATACGTCTAGAAGCTGATGAGATTGGTGATGGCACAAAACTTTGGTTTGCTTTACAACATGAGAAAGAAATTTGTAAAGCTGAGCATTTATCATAAAGAAAACTGGTCTTTAACCAGTTTTTACTTTTCGATATCTCCTTGCCAACTTTGGATACCACCAAAGTCTACAACATTTGTATAGCCTAGTTCAGCTAGTTTCTGTGCTGCTTGACGGCTACGGTTACCACTACGGCAATATACCATAATGAGTTGTTTCTTATCCTTTAAGCTATCTACCTTTCCTGCTTGAATATCTTCATTAGAAAGATTGATAGCGTTAGGGATATGTCCACTTGCATACTCATCTGCTGTTCGAACATCAAGGATAACTGCATCCTTGTTTTCTTCAATCATCTTTTGAGCCTCTGTTGATGTAATTGTTTGATAGCTACTGGATGTTTCGCTTATTTTAGAAACCATACATCCAGCCAAAAACAATGATAAAACTAGAATCAATATTTTTTTCATAATCTTTTACCTCATACTTTGATGATAGTCAAAGCGAATGAAAATTACAAAGAATATGCCTAGTTTACTCTAGATTTAGATGTGCCTGTTGTAATCACTTCAACTGCAGCGTTTAATGCACCTTCTACGAGGTTCTTGATTGCTTCATCTGTAAAGTAAGCAATATGTGGTGAATACATCACACGTGGATGATGTACTAAGCGTGCAAAGACCTCATCTTCAATTGCCTTATCTTGATAATCCTTTTGAATATATGGCATTTCATATTCGTAGGTATCAATACCTGCACCACATAGAATTCCTGTATCTAACGCCTTTAATAATCCTTCTGTATCAACAATAGAACCTCTTGCCATGTTTAGTAAGATGGCACCTGGCTTAAACTTCTTAAACATCTCATAATTAAAGCAATGGTGATTCTCTGCTGTCGCAGGCATATGGATGGAAACAATATCCGCATCCTTAACAGCTTCTTCAATCGAGTCTTTATAAGTCAAGATACTCTTAATTCCTTCATTCTGATATAGATCAAATCCAACAAGTTCACATCCAAATCCATGGAATAATCTCGCTGTGATTTGTCCGATTCTACCTGTTCCGATAATCGCCACTTTCATGTCACCCATAACTCTTCCACAAATAGATGGTTGCCAACGGAAATCATTCTTTGCGACATTAGCAATGATAGTATTGTTATTACGTACAAGGTTTAATCCTGTTAATACTGTATACTCTGCGATAGATTCTGGTGAATAACTAGGAACATTTGTGATAACTAAGTTATTTTCAGTTGCAAGTTTTAAATCATATAATTCATATCCTGCACTAACTAACGCAATCTGGCGAATACCATATTCACGTAATGTGCTATAGATTTCTTTGCCAATTGTTCCTGCTGCTTGTGAGTTGATGATTCCGTCATAACCCTTCGCAAGTTTTACACTTTCAGCAGTTAATAATTCAGATAATACAGTTACTTCAATTTGATTTTCTTTTGCCCAATTTTCAGCAATCTCTTTCATCATTGCATTAGCATGATACAGAATTAATTTCATGGTTTTCTTTCTCCTTCTTATGGATCGTATGAATCATGTAGATGAGTAATAGTATCGTAGGTAGTAACATAATCTCTTCCGTGTGTGAGATAAGTAAGTAGTTAGAAGTTGTATCAAGTGCTGGTGGTAAAGTAGATGTAAAGTTATTCAAGATATGCATACCAATTGGCACCCATAAAGAGCCACTGTATTCATATACCACTGCTAGAGCGATACCGAAGAATGTTGTATATACTGACTGTACAAATTCACCATGCCAGATACCAAACATCAAACCAGACAATACAATTGCAACAAATGGATTGCATACCTTCTTAATGGAGTTATGAATAATACCACGGAATAATAACTCCTCTGCGATTGGGCCAAAGATAACAACGGATAAGCATACCCAAATATATGGATCTTCTCCAATTGTAGACCAAGCAGAGTCAAAGTTTTCAACACTCTGTGCTACAAATGGAACATCTGCAAGCTGATTGTATGCAAAGTCTAACCAGAGTGCACTCACAAAACCCATACCAAGTGTAATGATGATTGCAAATGGAACGATAGCCCATTTAGGCATCTTAGAATCCACTAATACAGATCCAGTTTTCTTTCTAGAAGTAAAGTAATACACCGCATACAACAAGATACATGTTAGTACACAGATAACTGTATCAAAGAAATAATAGCTGAGTGCTTCAATTTGCTCATCCGTAAAGAAACTATTTCCAAGATTAACTACGACGTCTGAAACAACATTATAGATAGCAAGTGCCAGAATGATTAGCCCTATTGATCTTAGGATATTACGGCTGTTATTTTTTAATTTATCAAAATTCATAGAATGAACCTCCGTTCTTTATTATATATGAATCATGAAGTATGATAAAATCATATAATCTTAAAGTTATATGAAGTATAATCTGATTATGTGGAGGTTGTTTCTATGGCAAAAGATATGAACTATTATCTTGATACCTATCAAAAAGTAGTAAATCAAGGTGATATACAGGTTGCATATATCGAAATCATGAATTATTTTACAAAGTTACATAATTCTATCCCTTCTATGTTCACTGTCAGTGAGATTACACCTGGGTTTATGGATTTCAGTTACTTCTCTATTCATGATGCGTTTTTATATGACCGCTATCTAAAGTTTATCATTGCATTAGACCACCGTACACTTGGAATCGAACTTTGGTTAGTCTCACAAAACGAAAAAGGTAAACATGCATACAGTGTGCTTCTAGCCGATTCAGAATGGTATGACAAAATCATGCATAACCCTGCTTTCGGTATGATTGAAGTTTCTATTGTAGAGCGTATTCAGCCAGATAACGCAGATGAGCAAATGCCTAGAATTCTAGATACAATCCAACAGTATACATCTCGTATAGAGAGTTTCCTTTATGCGGATGAAATCCACTTCCCTATCACCTCTATAAAGGATACAAGTGAGACAAAATAGTTTTGCTTGTGTAAATATTAAATATCCTCTATGATATCTTCAACCTAAAAGGAGAAATTAAAATGTCAGATATTAATGTACAAGAATTAGCGAATAAAGCGATTGAAGAATTAAAGAAGAGTCCTGAAAAGTTAAAGACTTTCGCAGCAAACAATGAAGTATTAAAGGGAATCTTAGGCGATGATGGAA
>JABZLU010000113.1:0-4009 GCA_015256605.1 Solobacterium sp. | reverse complement strand
ATGTATAGGATGGCTTAGAAAAGGTATCGATAAACGCAGCGATAATTGTAGCGATAATCGTAGATTGATAGATTATCTTATTCTCTCCCACAAAACTACCAACCAACAACAATAATACGAATACGATTGTAATTGGATATAAGAATAGTAATGCAGGTAATGAGTACTTAAGAATACGATCTAATCCAAAGTTTGATAAAAGGAATGAGATGAGAGTAAATCCAATTGCATAAATACGATAGGATAGTGACTTCGGAAATACCTCAACAAATGTTTCTGCACAAGAAGTCACAAGACCTATCGCCGTCTTTAAACATGCGAAAATCATAATTCCTGCAAGCAATACATTTCCTATTGAGCCGTAATAATGTTTTGCAAGGATTGCTAAGGCAACACCACCATTTTCGCTCGTACCTTGCAGTAGTACAGATTGTGCACCTAAGATTGTTAATCCAAAATAGATGATTGCCATTAATAAGACTGCTATAATTCCACTCTTGAGCGTAATCTTCGCAATTTCTTTTGCGTCCTTGATTTTAAATTCTTTGATTGCGTTAATGAGTACGATTGCAAATGCTAGAGAGGCTAAGGCATCCATCGTGTTGTAACCTTCTAAAAGACCTGTAAAGAATGGTTGTGATACATAACTATTTACTGGTTGTACAGATGTAAAAGCTCCAATCGGTTTGATAAATGCTAATACCAATAAGCAGAATAATAATACTAAGAAGATTGAGTTAATATATTTTCCGATCCAAGTCATAATCTTCGATGGGCGTAAAGCGAATAACAATACCAGCGCAAAGAAAATCAGCGTATAGATAAATAATCCAAGTTGCGTTTGATTAGATGAAATAAATGGTGTAATACCGGTGGTAAAACTTACTGTTGCTGTTCTTGGAATCGCAAATAATGGACCAATACTTAAATATAGAATGACTGTAAAGAAGTAACTAAACCATGTGGATACCTTCTTTGAGGCATCAAATAGTCCTTCGCTCTTTGAAATACCAATTGCGGCAATTCCAAGTAGTGGTAATCCTACACCAGTCATACAGAAGCCAATGACTGCAGGAATACTATTAGCACCAGACAACTGTCCCATATATACTGGGAAAATCAAATTACCTGCACCAAAAAACATTCCAAATAACATTGACCCAAGTAATAGATATTCTTTTTTTGTTAATTTTTTCATAGATCTCCTCAAATAATACGCGTTGTCCATTCAGTACAATCAACAACACGAGTCGCTAAACCTTCATAGAAATCTGGCTCATGACAAACCATTAGCACAGTTCCTTGATAATCTAATAATGCTTGTTTTAATGAATCTTTCGCATCTGCATCTAAGTGGTTTGTAGGTTCGTCTAACACAAGAATATTCGCATCACGATTCATTAACTTGCAAAGTCTGACCTTCGCCTGTTCACCACCAGAAAGTACTTGAATACGACTTTCAATATGTTTTGTTGTTAGACCACACTTGGCAAGTGCTGCACGGCACTCATATTGTGTCCATGCTGGGAATGTATCCCAAATTTCTTGCAAGCATGTTTTATCATTATCACCAAATACTTCTTGTTCGAAGTATCCAATCTCTAAATATTGGTCTTTTTCAATCTCACCAGATAATGGCGGGATAATACCAAGAAGACTCTTTAAAAGTGTTGTCTTACCAATACCATTGGCGCCACTGAGAATCACCTTCTCTTTTCTTTCCACAAGAAAATCAAGTGGCTTGGAAAGTGGTGTATCATAACCAATCACGAGTTGCTTTGTCTCAAAGATGACGCGACCTGGTGTACGTGCTGTACGGAATGAGAATTCTGGCTTTGGCTTTTCGATGGTCTTTTCAATCATCTCCATCTTATCCAGTTTTTTCTGTCGTGACATCGCCATATTACGTGTAGAGACTCGTGCTTTATTTCTAGCCACAAAATCCTTTAACTCCGCAATTTCTTTTTGTTGGCGATTATAGGCAGCTTCTTTTTGTGCCTTGCGTACTTCGTAGACTTCCATAAACTTATCATAATTACCTACATATCTTGTAAGTGCACTATTATCCATGTGATAGATAATATTGACGACACTATTCAAGAATGGAATGTCATGTGAAATTAAAATAAACGCATTCTCATATTCTTGTAAGTACTTCTGTAGCCATGTGATATGTTCTACATCAAGATAGTTTGTAGGTTCATCTAAAAGTAAAATATCTGGCTTTTGTAGTAAGAGTTTGGCTAGTAAGACCTTTGTACGTTGTCCACCTGATAAATCCACAACATCTCTATCCAAACCTAAATCATATAGGCCCAATGCACGTGATACTTCATCAATCTTCGCATCAATCATATAGAAATCATGTGCATTTAGTACATCCGCTAATGAACCAGCTTCACTCATCATCTCATCCATCTGTGCTTCACCGATGGACTCATCTGCCATATCCATATAAAGTTGGTTCATGCGACTTTCCATTTCAAAAAGTTCATCGAAAGCTGTCTGTAAAACCATACGTATTGTACTACCTTTTGTTAAGATGGCTGTCTGATCCATATATCCAGTGATGACATGTTTCGCCCATTCCACTTTGCCTTCTTCAGGAATGAGTTGACCAGTCACAATTTTCATAAACGTTGACTTACCTTCACCATTTGCGCCAATTAAACCAATATGTTCACCTTTCAAAAGACGAAAAGACACATCATCAAAGATGACACGATCTCCAAAGCTATGTGATAAATGTTCAACGTTTAATATACTCATGACTACCTCTTTACTTTAAAATGTTAAAACTTTTCCCCAGTGATGTTTTAATGCTAGTCTCATTGAGATATATGCAATAAGAATCCCTGCAGGAATATCAATGAAATAATGTTGTTTACATAATACCGTACTTGCGAAAATCAGCACGCAGAATACTGCGGAGAAGATACGATAGAACTTGGAGTACTCAGGGCGTTTTGCGACTCCCATATAACAACAAGTACTAATAAGACAGTGATAACTTGGTGCTAGGTTTGTACCATAGCGGCCACCATCCATATTGTAAATCCACTGTAGTGATTGATTTAGCACACCAGGATTATCATTAAGAAGGTTCTCTGCAACACGATCCATACGTGTAGGATAGACTGTAAATACAATCGCGCCAATTAAATAGGCCACAAACATTCCAATCAAGAAATCTTTGAAATGGTCCTTTGTTCCATCCTTCGCAACGGCCATTGGACCATAAATCCAGAATAGATAAGACAGGATATATACCGTAATAAATGGCAGATACAGTGGAATTAAATCATCCAACCATGCAATCTTAGTTGTATGCCAGCCAATTCCAAGCGCAAGACTAATATCATTTGCCCAAAGATACATATATCTCTGCAAAATAAACATGCCAATTCCAGCAATATATCCATACACCGGGATCTTGAAAAATCTCTTATTTAAACAGTCTTCTAACCATTTCATAGTCTTCCTCTTTCACATCGCTTATTATATCGTAGACAATGTAAATCTCCTATCGTTATCATCAAAAAAGGAGGCAAATTACCTCCCTATGCCTGTGTAAGGATGTATCGATATAATAATTCAACTGTATCAACGACATCTCGTACATCAACCACTTCATAACTATGTACATAACGCATTGGAATTTGAACTCCACCCGCGATAATACCACCGTTTAATGTCTGCATAAAGCTAGCATCTGTCGCACCAGCCGCATACGCTTCGATTCCGTATGGAATCTGATTATCTTTCGCAACTTTCTTTAAATCACGTACAAGTTGTGGATGTGCAATCAAGCCTCCGATACAAGTAGAGAGTTTATCCATCACCTTGATGGATGTTCCCTTACCTAATACGTTAATATATTCCGATTCTGGAACACCAGGAATATCAGTCGCAAGACTCATATCTAAGGCAATTGCAATATCAGGCTTGATATTTGTTGCGGCTACGATAGCACCACGAGCACCCACTTCTTCTTGGGTTGTAAATACCG
>JABZLU010000112.1:0-4040 GCA_015256605.1 Solobacterium sp. | reverse complement strand
TAATAATAGTTCGACCATTATGAATACCTCCTGTTATTATTATAAACTTTCTAGCGAAAAAGTATGTGCCTTCTTCATCTATATACTCTAAAATATGCTAAAATCACTACAAAGTAGGTGAATATTATGCAAAAAAACTTTATCTTTATTTCCCCTAATTTTCCTAAGACATATTATCAATTCCCACTCGCTTGGAAACAATTAGGTGGCCGTTCTCTCGCAATCAGTGACGCAAATTATAACTCTTTAAGCGACGTACAAAAGTCAGCTTTTGATGATTACTATCAAGTAAATTCTCTAGAGAACTATGATGAGGTATATCGTGCTGTCGCATGGTTTGCGCATCGTTATGGCAAAATTGATTGGTTAGAGTCCAATAATGAATATTGGTTATTTCAAGACGCGAAACTTCGTCAAGATTTTAATATTACCACTGGTGATAAAGCAGATGATGTTGTTCACTATAAGCTAAAATCAGAAATGAAAACATACTATCACAAGGCAAATGTGCCAACTGCACGCTATCACATCGTATCCACTTTAGAAGCTGGTAAAGAATTTATCTCTAAAGTGGGTTATCCAGTTGTCGTAAAACCTAACAATGGTGTAGGTTCTAGCGCTACTTGGAAGATTCGTAATGACAGCGAACTTGAAGACTTCTATAAAATTCAATTACCACATGAATATATCATGGAAGAATATGTCCCAGGATACATCCTGTCATTCGATGGTATCGTAGATGAAAACAACAAAATCATTTATCGTACATGCCACGTATTCCCAAACCCAGTTATGGAAATTGTAAATGGGAAGACAGACTGTATCTTCTGGAATGAAATTGATATACCAAAAGACCTAAACCAGATGGGTGAACGACTCATCCACGCCTTCAATCTACGTTCACGTTTCTTCCATACAGAATATTTCCGTATGACAGAAGATAAAGAAGGACTTGGTAAGAAAGGTGATTTAATCGGTCTAGAAGTGAACATGCGTCCACCAGGTGGATACATGACAGATATGATCAACTACTCGCAAGATATCAACATCTACATGATCTATGCAAAAATGTGCATGCATGTACAAAATATGGTATCACCGCATCCTATTTACCACTGTGTACACGTAGGCCTACGTGACGGTAGTCATTACGCACATTCTGGTCTCGATGTCTTCCAACGCTTTGGCGCAAATATCGTCATGCATGAAAGAATGCCACAGGTGCTAGATGCCGCGATGGGTAATGAATTCTATGTTGCCCGCTTTAAAACGATGAAGGAACTACATGAGTTTGTTGATTTTGTGACGGAAAAGGAAGTGAAGCCACATGCAGATAAACTACCACAAGAGTTATAGTAATTATTTAAATCGTGATATGGAATTTAAGGTTTTTGGTCATGCCGGCATTGTACTACTTGCCTTTCCATCTCAAGATGGAAGATTCTACGACTACGAAAACCGTAATCTAATCCAATCCATTTCCTATCAGATTGATCAAGGGAAAGTCATGGTACTATGTTGTGACTCCATCGATGGAGAATCCTGGTCTGCAGAATGGAAAAATATCAATGATCGCATCAGTGCTCATGAATCGTATTTTAATTATATTTACCAAGAACTATTACCACTATTCCGTGACTTATATCCAAGCCAAAGGGAAAGTAAAGTTTATACAACTGGATGCTCACTAGGTGCTTATCACGCATTAAATATCTTGTTCCGTATGCCAGACTTATTTGCGGGATGTATCTGCTTATCTGGTGTATATAGCACTTACCCATTCTTCGGTCCCTACAGCAATGAAATCATCTACCAAAATTCTCCAAATGACTTTATCAACGGAATGCACTATGATCATCCATATGTTGAAAAATACCGCCAGAAACAGATTTATATCTGTTGTGGACAGGGTGCTTGGGAACATCCTATGTTAGAGGATACTCGTCGCTTAGAAGAACTACTCAAATATAAGAATATCCCTGCGCATGTTGAGTACTGGGGATTTGACGTTAGCCACGATTGGCCATGGTGGGAAAAGCAATTTCCATACTATGTGAACCAGTTAATTAACGCACAATCAGCGAATTAATCATTTTATGCTTTTCATCGTCTTACTATTCTGCTATTATTATCTAGCACGCGGATATGGCGGAACTGGCAGACGCGCTAGATTTAGGATCTAGTTCCTTCGGAGTGCAGGTTCGATTCCTGTTATCCGCACCATTAAAAAGGACTTCAATATCATGTTGGAGTCCTTTTTTACTTATTCATAAAGATAATATGTGCCATCCGTCTTGATTGTAATCTTATCACCAACATTTACAGTAATCATCTTAATTACATCAGCATACTTTGCCTTATATATCATTTGATCTGTATCAATGATATAAAGATATGTATTACCACCAATATCAATCTTTTCAAGTTTCGCTACCGTAATTTCCTTCTCTTTATAGTTAGAAGTATCTACAGCATCATTTGCTTCTTGATTTGCTTGTTCCGTACTGATTTCACCCTTCAGTAGTCTGCGATACTGTTCGATTGCGTCCTTTTGGTTATATGCTGTCACAACCATATTATATTGCTCAACATTGACACAAGCATACATCTTCACCAAACCATTATCATCCTTTAATACCATAATATATGTCGGTGTACTATCTACATTGATTAATGATGGGAAAGATGCGTGATATCCCTTCTCTTGTACTTCACCTTCAGCCGAATGCATACCACTTCCTTCATCTGCACCAGAAGCTAAAATGAACTTTGTCTCGGATGTACGTTCATTTGCCATGATAAATCCGATATTACTAGAATCACCATTTACAGAGGTTACACCTGTATAAATCCAGATATCTCCATCTTTTGCGATATATCCGTAGTCTGTACGATAACTCTTATCACCATCTTCATTCTTAATTTCTACAGTTGTAGTCTGTCTACAATCAATTTGACCAAAAATACTATTCAAGAATCCACGGTGTAATTTAGCAAAGTCGTTATACTGATCTACGATAAGATTTCCTGGGTAAATAATATCTGCCCAACGTGGAACATCTTTCACATCAAGCTTTGTCATTGTGCCATCAATTGGATTAACTAAGATAGCACCTGTAATCTTCTTACCACCAAAAAGAGAAATACTATTTGTATAAGTAGAAGCGATATACCAAGGATTACCTTCTTCATCAATTTCAAAATGAAGATTTGTAAACATCGTTGTTGGATATGTAAAACGAATATGTCTTTCTAAATTCTCATTGAAGTAAGCACTAGGTACATACTTCATCTTACTTGTCATCGAAACATATTCTGCATCCATCGTAACTGGATTTACTTTTACATAACCAGGAATACCATTTTCATGGTTTCCAAACCATTTAAAGAATCCATCATATTGTAAAGGTGCTACCTTGATTGGACTATTTTGATAGTCAATTTGCATATACTCACCAACATTAAACTGTGAAACAACATCACTTAAAGAACCAATCTTACGATCACCAAGTTTCTCAGCACTTGCGGTATCCATTAACGCAATGGAACTTGTTCCACTAACAGATGGAATATCTTCTGTACTACCTTCATCTACTTTTAAAATGGATGAATATTCCTTCGCATGGAATAAGCGCATACTTGTAATACTACCTAGAACCATGCATACAAAAAGAATACATTCCACAAGCACAATCTTCTTTAGATTCTCCTTTTCTTTGCGGACAGAGAATACTAGTGCCTGTACGATAAGGTATACTGCACCAACTCCTAATAGAAATGCCCAGAATCGAATACTCTTTAGATTAATTGCTGGCAAGAAAAAGTAGAATCCAACACATGCGATAACAAGTGTAATAACAATTCCTATCACATAACTCATCACAGTATTATTCTTTAAATTTTCTTGATGAAACTTCATTCTACTAAATTGATGAAACTGTGGGTTCTTCTGTACGTTCATTATTTCATCCCCCCTTATTTTATACATGCATTATATCCCGTAATATTCATTTCCCATTTCACGAATATTACGAAAAAAC
>JABZLU010000111.1:0-4089 GCA_015256605.1 Solobacterium sp. | reverse complement strand
TATCGAAAGGTAGTATCTTTCGATTGGTATTTCCTACTAACCTTACAAAAATGTAAGAATACAGGCATGATTTGTCATGTTTGATAAATGCTAGTAGTCTTTTACGACTATAAAATAAGACTATACAAAAGGAGATTTCAAATATGACAACAGTATTGGAACTTACAGATATTAAGAAAATATATCAAACAAAAAATATTAAGACAGAAGCCTTAAGTGGTATTCATTTCTCTGTACAACAGGGAGAATTTATATCGATTATGGGAGAATCTGGTGCAGGAAAAACAACACTTTTAAACTTGATTGCGACACTAGATAAACCAACATCAGGAAACATCTTATTAAATGGGAAAAATATCAGTAATTTAAAAGATTCAGAAATTGCAAGCTTTAGAAGAAATGAACTTGGATTCGTATTTCAAGATTTTAATCTACTAGATCAATTCACCAATCAGGATAATATCTTTCTTCCACTTGTACTTTCTGAAATTCCTGTAAAAGAGATGAAGAATAGACTATCCGATATGCAGGACCGACTTGGAATCAAGGAATTGTTAAAGAAATATCCTTATGAAATTTCTGGTGGTCAAAAACAAAGAGTAGCTATCGCAAGAGCAGTGATTACAAAACCATCATTGTTACTGGCGGATGAACCGACAGGTGCTTTAGATTCTGCTTCATCCGAAATGATTTTAAATCTATTTGATAGTATTAATCGAAATGGTCAAACGATTCTGATGGTTACACATTCACTTCGTGCAGCCTCTTATGCGAAGAGAGTCTTATTTATTAAGGATGGTATTGTTTATCATGAATTGTATCGAGGCACAAATGAAAATCAAGCTGACTTCATGGAACGTATTCATCAAGCACAATTAGTTCTTTCAAAAAGAGGTGAAGACTAATGAAGTGGGGAATGGCATTTGGGTTTGCAAAGCGTAACCTGCATGCAAATAGATTGCTTGAAATACCATTTGTATTATCAATTGGAATCATGTTTCTATTGTTTAATATCATGGTATCGCTCTTATCAAATCACTATGTATTGACGCGACATGCAGATTTACCATCTGTTATTCAATTTGGTGTCGTAATGGTTGCTATCTTCGCGTTTATCTTTGTGATGTATGCAAATGGTTTCTTAATCAAGCGTAGAAACAAGGAATTTGCATTATATGGAATTCTTGGTTTAGAAAAGAAACATATTCGTAAAATTTTATTCATTGAATATTTTGTATTGTTTATTTGTGCACTTATTATTGGTGTTATCGGTGGATATATTTTTGGTAAAGTCACTTTCATTGCATTGAATTATCTGTTGAAAGATACAGCAGGTAGCTTAATGGATTATCCGTTTAGTATGAAGGCATGTGTATCGACAGCAGTATTAGCTTTCGCATTATTTGTGATTACTCTTATTAGAAATAATATTAAGATCTATCTTGCAACTCCTGTACAACTTCTAGGAAATCAACATAGAGGTGAGGGTGAGCCCAAAAATAGATATCTATTCTTATTATTAGGCTTTATTTTACTTGGTGCAGGATATGTAATTGCCTTAACGGTTCAGGGAATATTAAGTTCATTAGTCTATTTCTTCTCTGCCGCTTTATTAGTACTATTTGGAACATATCTTTTATACATATCATTCTCGATTTTTATCTTAAAACTACAAAGAGGGAATGAAAAATATTACTATAAGCCAACACATTTCCTAAGTGTTAGTGGACTGTTGTATCGCATGAAGGCAAATGCAGTGTCACTGGCAAGTGTATCTATTCTTAGCACGGGTGTATTAATTACGTTATCTGTAACTGCCGCAATTTACTCAACAATCCAAAAAACGGTAGATTATGTAATGCCACGCGAATATTTATTATCCTCAGATGAAGCCGTTACTACAGAAAATAAAGATGAAATTGAGCATATTTTATATACTGCAGCAAATCAAGGTCTAGAAGTTTCTAATGGTCTTGAGGATGATTATGTTTCTTATGGATACGATACAGCAGCAAATCGTGTAGGGGATGAATTAACAGTTTTAAAATCAGAACAAGCACTAAAACCATATTTTATGATTGTTCGTGACCTTGCAAGTTACAATAAACGTACACATCAACAAATCGAATTAAAAGACAATGAAATCTTAATGTGTACAAATCAAAAAAATCTGCTTGATTTAGACCAAGTTAAGATTGGTGATATTACATATACGATTCATAAAGTTCCAAATTTTATTCCTTCAACATATGCTGTAGAAAGTTATGGGATTATCGCAAAAGATTTCACAGTTATGAAAAAAATTGGAGAAGTTCTTCAGATGAAGAATATTGATACAGGCGAATATTATACACCAAATATTACGGCAAACCTAAATTGGAATCTTAAGTCAAATGTAGTTGATAAAACAAAATATTTTGCAACACAGACAACATACGCAAAAGAACACTCATTCGATTTTGAAACGAGAGAGGCAGCCATCAAAAAAGCGTATGAGTTAAATGGTGGATTCCTATTCCTAGGTATATTAATTGGCATTATCTTTATTGTCGGTACTGTGTTGATTACATATTACAAACAGATCAATGAAGGATATGAAGATCGCGATAAATTCCAGATTATGAAAAAAGTTGGATTACCAGATCAATTAATTCACCAAACAAGTAATTCACAAGTATTATGGCTGTTTTTAGCACCATTAGCAGTAGCTACTTTACATAGCCTAGTAGCATCAAAGATAGTTTCTCAATTACTTGGTTTATTTGCGGTAAATTCCTATATGGAGTATGCACAGATGTTATTTGCGGTAATCGGAATCTTCTTCATTGTTTATTTTGTTATATTCCGTCTTACATCAAGAGCATATTATCGCATTGTTCATTAGTTAGTTATGACAGTACATTGATTCAAATGTACTGTTTTTTATATCAGATGGAAATTTTCATGCATGGATGAACAGATGTTTATAGGTTATTATAAATATATACTTTATATATTTACTTTTCTGAAACATGAGGAGACTTAGTAATGAGTAAATTCCGTATCGATACATTTATGTCTCACTATCCTGGTAAAGCAGTTGATACATATGACGAAATCTATGAGCCTATTAAAATGGATGATGATATACCATTATCTATCATTGAGGTGAAGATTGATAATACTTCAAAAAATATTTCTGTGCCAAGACATTGGCATCGAAGCATTGAAATTTTATTACCGGAATCTGGTGGTACACAGATTCATGAAGATCAAGGGGATAGAAAAGTATATTCAGGTGATTTTGCACTAATTAATTCAGCTAGTGTTCATGAACTTGAAAGAGCAGACGCAGATCATATCTACCATGGATACGCGATACAGATTTCATATCCATATCTATGTTATTTAATAGAGAATTTTGAAGAAATAACATTCACGCATGAATATTTAGAAGAAGATAGAAAGAAGATGACAGAACTATTGTGTCAACTTATAAAGGCATATGATAGTAACCTAGCGAATAGAAGATTAATTGTTATGACTGCACTGAATCGTTTTCTGAGTATTTTATGTAATCGATATATGATTCAAAAAGAAAATACAATTATCCCTAACGCGATAGATTTAATTACAAATACAATGCATTATATGTCAATACATGTATTTGAAGTCTTCAATGCAAAGAAGACAGCAGAAGCGATGAATGTGTCGTATGGTTATCTTTCAAGAAAGTTTAAAGAAGTATCTGGGTTTTCGTTAGGGGGAGTATGCGACAAGAATTCGTATACAAAAAGCAGAAGCAGAATTATTAGGAAATAGACATACAATTTCAGAAATTAGTGCTATCTGTGGATTTGCGAATGTGAAATCCTTGGAAAGAGAATTTAAAAAGAAACATCATTGTAGCCCAACTAAATGGAAACAAGAACATAGTAGTTATATTATGTCTAACAAAGGTTAGAAAACAACTATAAGTAATCGCTTATATTCAATACACTTAACTACAGGAGGGTATTTGAATGAATAATACTTTTAAGATGATTCTTGCATGTGCATTGATGTTACCAATTGCAGGATGCGGTGCAGAAAAGAAGTCTTCCGTAGCAG
>JABZLU010000110.1:0-4129 GCA_015256605.1 Solobacterium sp. | reverse complement strand
CGATGTAATTACAGGAGAATACGATATGACAATTACAGGATATGATTGGGGATGTGGAACAGATAGTATCATAATGAATTTAGATCATCCATTAGATGCTGTGACCACAGATTCATTTACAGTAACAGAACATAAGCAAGCAACAAATTTCATGGCAGAGGGATTCCCAGTAGAGGAAGTTGATGTACCACGTCAAGTTACGAATGCTTATCTTGTAGATGAGAATGGAAAGAAGACCACAGAACCTTCAACACGTGTAAAGCTTGAACTCTACGTTTCACCAAATGATGGATCACCATTACTATTCTCGTTTCCAAGTATGATGAATACATGGTCAAAACCATATACATTAACAGTTACAAAAGCAGAAAATGTGAAGCTTACAAGTAATGGGACAGAAATAAAGGATCTTACAATTAGTATTGATCCTGCATCTAAAACAACTTCTGTAGATAAATTTAAGATAGATACTTTTAAAGCAAAAGATGGTGAAAAGTATCAATACGCTTCCTATATACCAGAAGGTGGAAGTAAGACTTTAGTTGTTTGGTTACATGGTCTTGGCGAAGGTGGAACAGAAAACACAGATCCTTCTGTAACACTGCTTGCAAATAAAGCAGGAATTCTAGGAGATGAAGAGTTCCAATCTGCAGTAGGTGGAGCAAATGTTCTTGTGCCACAATGTCCAACATACTGGATGGATAATGATGGAAAGATGACAAACTTCACTGGTGATGGCATTCAAGCAGATGGAACATCACACTATTTAGAATCCTTACATGAACTCATTGCAAAGTATAAAGAGGAAACTGGTTCTACAAAGGTTGTAATTGCTGGTTGTTCAAATGGTGGATATATGACAATGTTAATGGCACTAAACTATCCAACAGAATACGATGCATATGTACCAATTTGTGAAGCATTACCAAATGCATTAATTACTGATGAACAAGTAAAGACATTAGCTAACTTGAAGATGTACTATGTTTATTCTCAAGATGATACAACAGTTGTACCAGAACTTCACGAAGTACCTCTTCTACAAAGATTAGAAGCAGCTGGAGCAACACACACATATGCATCAGTAACCGAACATGTTGTAGATACAACAGGAACATACTACGCAGATGAAAATGGACAGCCAACATTAGAGAATACAGGCAAGCCATATCAGTACATGGGACATTGGAGCTGGATTTATTTCTTCAATAACACATGTGATGCTAATGGCATGAAGGCATGGGATTTCATCGCTAATGCAGTAAAATAAGCATTAATTTTGGGAAATAATATTTATTAAAAAGGAAACCGATCTGAAAAATGATCGGTTTTAATCATTTATAGACTTTGGCATGTTTTTTGTATAGAAATATTCTTACAATCAGAAATATAGAAGGGAGGTCTTTATTCGATATAAACATAGGAAACTATCAAAACGTTATAAAACGAATTAAGCAATCTGCTATCTTATCTATTTCTAATAAATTACATCAATTGTAGTAATTAGAGGTTTATGAGTTTTTTAAGGATTTCTATTTTTTAACAGTAGTATATATACCCAAATTATCAAAATCTATCCTCGCGAGAAAAACAGGGTGTTGTGTGCAGGAGGATAAAATTGTGCACAACAAAATAGATGAAATGGTATTGACTGTTCCCTTAGGGAACAGTACTACAGTTGAAATTGTAGAAAGCCAAGAAAAAGTGTTATCTGTAAATGAAGTATGTAAAATTGCGAATATCAGTCGTAAAACACTGTTTTATTACGATAAGATTGGTTTGCTATTACCAAAGAAAAGAATAGGTTCGCAACATACAAAAATGTATGACAAAACTGCAATCTATAAATTGCAGCAGATTCAAATGTACAAAAATGCTGGTCTATTATTACGAGAAATAAAGGTAATTTTGAATGATTCAAAAGAGCATGCATACAAACAATTACAGAAAGCAAATGTCAGATTGACAAAAGAACTAGAGGAAATTAAGATACAAAAAGAGAATCTGAAGAAATTACTTCAGGACACAAGGGGAGAATAATTATGACAAAAGGTTTAATCACAAAAATCATCGTATCTGTATTAACAATCTTAGTACTTATATTAGGATATAAAATTGTACTTTCACCACGTAATGGAAAGATTACAATGACATCTACAGATATAAAAAATTCATTTAAAGAGATTGGCCAATTAGCAGTAGAGGAATATAACTTTACAAATGTCGGAAAGTTTAGCCAAGAAAATATGTCTGCATTTGGAATTTCTATTCCATTTACAGATAAGTCATTCTTAATAACTTATAGTGGTGTGTGTAAAGCAGGTATCAAAGATATCTCTGAAATCAACATTGAAGTCAATCAAGCAGAAAAAAAGATAATCGTAGACTTACCAAATGTTGAAGTGTTAGATACATATATCGATGTAAACAGTATTGAAGTTTATGATCAAAGCTTTAATCCAATCAATCAAATTACTGTAAATGATGTAAAGAATTTCCAAGCTAATGAAACCGCTAAAGCTGAGGAAGTTGCAATCAAGAATGGTTTATTAGATAAAGCAAAAGTACGTATGGAAGAAGTTGTTAAGAGTCAAGTAAAGATGTTGTTAAGCAATACAGAACAATCAGAATACGAGATTGTCATTAACTGGAAGTAATATCATTGTATAAAAGTCTAAATAAGTTGACTTAATCTAATAAAAACTCTATATTAAATTCTAAATTAAGTAAGTCGAGGTAGTTCGGTCTATGCTGTGATGTATGGGTAATACCACTGCGGTGAACCTTGTTCAACTCAAGGCGCTTACTTAAAGTAAGAGTGATGATTATAAAATCATTGCTCTTTTTTAAGTGAACTTTTTTAACACTGGCGTGTTTTTTGTATAGGTGGATAAGTAGACTATAAATATAAAAAGAACGAGTTGTTCAATGAGAGGAAAATTAATTATGGTATAAAATTTTATAGGAATTTTAGAAATATATATATCATCTCATTTTTAAGCTTATAAGCGAACTATATACGAGAGATTGATTAGCTTTTTATGATGTATTATACTTTGTCTAGTTACTAATTTAAGTATTACATTATAAAATTACAATTCTGGTTTTATTTTTACTTTGTTATTAGAAAGATAATGTTTTTCCTGTAATGTTTTAAGATAAACACAGTGATAGAAGGTGATTAGATGACCGACGATATTGCACATATTGATTGTGATGATCGATTGCAGACGATAGAATCACATTGTATAAATGTTGCTGCATATTGTTTTAATATTGGAAAGCAAATTGGACTGGCAAACGTGTCTTATATTGCTGGTATACTTCATGATGTTGGAAAATTCAGCAATGAATTTCAAAACTATATAAAAAAAGCAGCACAAGGGAAACAAGTTCATCGCGGAGAAGTAAATCATTCAAGTGCAGGTGGTATTTTCTGTAAAGAAATAATTCAAGGAACAACTCCTATAGAAGTTTTGCTGCAAGAAATAATTAGTTATGCAATCATCTCTCATCATGGACTTAATGATTGCATTTCTATAAATGGAGAAGATAAATTCTCAATGCGATTATCAAATACTGAAAGAAATTTTGATAAAGATATTCATAAAACAATCCAGAAATTTGTCCGTGAAAATATCACACAAGAACATATTGACTGTGCTAAGAGCGAGATTAAAAAATTTTTTAAACAAATCAATGAAATTTCGGATTTAATGCATACTGAACAAAATGAAAATACAAATATAAAAAAAGGTACACAGTATTTTATGATTGGATGTCTTCAGAGACTTGTTTGTAGTATTCTAATCGATGCTGATCGACGTGATACGTATGAATTCATGACTAAGAATAGATTGGAAGAAATCTCATCTAATGAATTAGAAATACTGTGGGCTAGATATTCAGATAAAGTTGATCAATTTACAAAAAAATTAAGTCTGTGTGGAGATAAATCGAAAATTAATCTATTGCGCGCAGAAATAAGTAACCAGTGCAAGTCTTTTGCTGATAATATTCCTGGTGTATACAAACTATCTATACCCACCGGAGGAGGGAAAACAATTTCTGGTTTACGCTATGCGGTTAATCATGCAAAAAAATACCATAAAAAGCACATCCTATATAT
>JABZLU010000010.1:0-13041 GCA_015256605.1 Solobacterium sp. | reverse complement strand
TTATTATTTTGATAAAACAAAATTCATAGATGAAATAATTAAAGATGGAGCACAGGTAAAATTATTCACAAGACCTAGAAGATTTGGAAAAACATTAAATATGTCAATGTTAAAATATTTTTTTGATATAAAACAATCCGATACAAGGGGGATTATATGAGAATAGGACAATCAACGGATATTCATCGTCTCGCAGAAGGACGTAAACTCATTTTGGGTGGTGTGGAGATTCCATCAGACTTGGGTCTTGTTGGCCATAGTGATGCGGATGCGTTATGTCATGCGGTTGCGGAAGCGATTCTTGGTGCACTTGCGTTAGGTGATCTTGGGAAATGGTTTCCAGATACGGATCCAAAGTGGGAAGGTGCTGATTCAATAAAGATTCTTACGCAGGTTGGTGTAATGATGCGCGAGCGTGGTTATACGATTGGAAATGTTGATAGTCTTATTATGATTGAAAAGCCAAAGATGGCACCACATATTATGGCAATGCGAGAAAATATTGCTAGAGCACTTGTATGTGATTTGGATAGTGTTAGTGTGAAAGCAACACGTGGAGAAGGTTTGGGCTTTGTTGGGAAATCAGAAGGTGTACAAGCACAGGCAGTTGTACTCCTTGTAAAGGAGGGTTAGCTCATGTTTGCGAAAACATCAGAAGTGAAAGTATTACGTGATCCTGTACATGGCTATGTACATATTGATCTGCAGGTGGTCTGGGATATTGTCAATAGCAGTTGGTTTCAACGCTTACGTCGCATCCGTCAATTGGGTGGAGCGTATGTTGTATATCATTGTGCAGAACATACTCGTTTTTCTCACTCCCTTGGAGTGTATGAAATCGTGCGTCGTATGGTGACGGAAGTTCCGGATATTGTAAATGCATTGAATGAATATGATAAGGTAACAATCATGTTGGCAGGTCTGTTGCATGATATTGGTCATGGTCCTTATAGCCATGCGTTTGAAGCTGTTACCGGAACATCGCATGAAGTATTTACCTGTCGCATCATCGAAGAGAATACGGAGATTACGAAGATACTAGAAGCTAGCGCAAAGGGTCTAGCGAAAGATGTTGCGGATGTCATTCGTCATAAGAGTAAGAATCCATTATTGGTACAAATGATTAGTTCACAACTGGATGCGGACCGTATGGATTATTTGTTGCGTGATGCATACTTTACGGGGACGAAGTATGGTGAGTTTGATTTGGAGAGAATCTTACGTACACTTCGTGTGGTAGATGGAAATCGTCTGGTAGTTAAAGAGAGTGGTGTCTACGCAGTTGAAAATTACATCATGGCAAGATATCACATGTATTGGCAGATTTATTATCATCCAGTAGCACGCAGTTTTGAGACCATTTTACATTTACTCTTTAAGCGTTTGAGGGATTTAAAGAGTGTGAGTGATCCTTCAATCATTCCATTATTTAAACCTGTTTTAACAGGCAAGAAGATTTCTTTAAAACAGTACTTTATGTTGGATGAATATGCATTTAGTTATGGCTTTTCGATGTTGTGTGAACATAAGGATCCTATCGTGCGTGACTTTGCCTTACGTATCCGTGATCGTAAATTATTTGCATACTCTGAAAGTAATCCATCTAACAACCGGAAGTTACGTCATCAGCTGAAGAAAGCTGGATATAATCTAGTCTACTATTGGTCAAAGGATGAGGTATATCAAATGCCATATGAGCCTTATACAGACAGTAGAGGCGATGCGGTTTGGGTGAAGAAAAAGGATGGAACGATTGTGGAAATGTCGAACGCATCCAATATTGTATATAGTTTAGTACATGGACCTGTCCATGATGTATTTAGCGTATATTATCCGAAAGGAATTGAGATTTCAAAATAATAAATTGTTTCAAATAACAACAAGTACAAATAAATTACTACATTTTGTACACAAATATCAGAGGGTTCTTGTATAATGGTACTTATGAAAAATGCTCTAGGAGTGTTTGTGAGGTGAAATATGAACCAAATGTATATGATAATCGCCGTGGTTATTATTTGGACAGTGGCTTTTGCGGTATCTATTACGATTCAGATGATGCGTAAGAAAGTGGAAGCACAACTTGCTGAGAAGAATACAACGAAGGCAATCGTGCATTTCTATGGAAATGTTTCGAAAATTGATGGTCAAGATGCGGCTGTATATCATCCAGTTAAGGGGCAAATGCTAGATACAATCGTAGCGTTAGAACCAGGTCATCATACATTCGTTGGCAGTTTCCAAATAACGGAAAATGGTATCGTAGCAAAGCACAAGAATTATTACGCTACAGACATTAATTTTGCGTTTGATGTAGAGATGAGCAAGACATATCACGTAGGTATTTATAAGGAAAATGAAAATAACGAAAATGTAATCCTGTCTCTTCCGCTCGCAGTCGATGGCTTTAGTTCAAGAACACTGTATCTTATCGCTACTTACGAATAATTTGATACACTGACTTCCATGGATTTTTGTGGGAGTTTTTTAATGTGCTCAAAGGTTGACAGGCGGGCAGGTTCGCATATAATCATTCACGGAAGGTGAATATGCGAATATCAGTTAAACTAATACAACATGATTTGTTGGAAGATAAGAAACAGATCTTATTGGAAACGAACGCATTATATGATGGAAATACATTACGCTATCGCGAAGGAAATGATGGTGGTGTTCATCAAGTGTATTTTGGGGATGATTTGATTTCTTTTGAGCGTAAAGCAGATGTTCATACAAAAATCACCCTCTATGATAACAAGGATGGAGAAAGTACTGTGGACTCGCAGTATGGGAAGATGTACATGCAGACAAGGCTTTGTCATGCGGAAAAATGTGATGAGTACTGGTCTGTTGAGTATCAGTTAATATCGAATGATGAGGTTATACTTCACCAAAAATTATGTTGGGAATTTACCCCAATAAAAAATATTTGACTTTATTTGGAACTTGGGGTATAGTGCCATGGCGAAGCAAGCAGAACATGCATTTGTATAAAGGAGATTTACAATGGTTAACAATGAGACTATGACGGACGTAGCCTACAATTGGCTGAAAAAAAGAAAAAGAGAAGTGGATTTCTCAAAGATCTGGGACGAAATTGTAAAGACAATGGATATTCCTGAGGATAAAATCAGACGTAAAAAGGCACAATTCTATAGTGACTTGATGTTGGATAATAGGTTTGCTTCTTTAGAAAATAACAAGTGGGATTTACGTAACCGTCGTAAGTTTGAAGAGGTTCATATCGATACTTCTGAAATCGAACTTGAGGATGATGAATTAGATGAGCCAATTGAAGTTGCTGGTCTAGATTTACCAAAGGGCGATGACGCATTCGATAATTAAATGAGAAAAGGCTGAAAAAACAGCCTTTTTTTATCATGCTACTTTAAAAATGTTCTGAAATAGTTTAATATGAAAACGCTAAATAAGGAGGAATAATCTCATGGTATTAGTTTCAGCAAAAGAAATGATTGAAAAGGCTCATGAAGGTCATTATGCAATTGGTGCTTTCAACATCAATAACATGGAATGGACAAAGGCTATCTTAGCTGCTTGCCAGCAGGCAAACTCTCCTGTCATTCTTCAGGTTTCTGAAGGTGCAGCGAAGTATATGTGTGGCTTCAAGCAGTGCGCAGATATGGTTAAGAACATTCATGACCATATGGGTATTACAGTTCCAGTTGCTTTACACTTGGATCACGGAACATTTGAAGGTGCTAAGGCTTGCATCGAAGCAGGTTTCACATCTGTAATGTTTGACGGTTCTCACTACGATTTCGCAGAGAACTTAGAGAAGTCAAAGGAAATCATCAAGTTAGCTCATTCACAGGGTGTATCTGTAGAATGTGAAGTTGGTGGTATCGGTGGTACAGAGGATGGCGTTACATCTAACGGTGAATTAGCTGATCCAAAGGAATGCGCAGAAATCGCTTCTTTAGGTGTTGATTTCTTAGCTGCAGGTATCGGTAACATCCACGGTGTTTATCCAGCAGACTGGGCAGGATTAAATTTCGAAAGATTATCAGAAATTGATGCTGCTGTAAATGGTAAGCCATTAGTATTACACGGTGGTTCTGGTATCCCATTTGACCAAGTACACAAGGCTATCACAATGGGTGTATCTAAGATCAACGTTAATACAGACTTACAGATTGTATTTGCTAAGGCAACTCGTGAATACATCGAAGCTGGTAAGGACCAACAGGGTAAGGGCTTTGACCCACGTAAGTTACTCAAACCAGGTGCTGACGCAATCGTTGCTAAGGTAATCGAAATGGTTAACCAATTCGGTTCCGCTGACAAAGCTTAATTACAAATTGAGTGATATAGAGGCTCACATGAGCCTCTTTTTTTTATATCTCGTTGTATAATGATGACGCAAACTTTTGCATACATCTAGAATGGATACGAAAATTCATGTAAAATGCTGTATATGATAAAAGCGGTATTATTTGACATGGATGGTATTCTTTACGATAGTGAATACTTTTATATGCAGGGAACAGTTGCGCAGATGCGTGCGTATGGTTATGATGGGCCTGCTAAGAATATTTACCGAATCATCGGTACAACAATGCAGACAACCTATAAGATGTTGTATGACATGTTAGATGGAAAAGTTCCTCTTGATGTGATTCGTGAGAATAACGAAAGATACTTTAATGTAGAACATCCAATCCATTTTAAGGAAATTATGTTTCCAGGTGTACCGCAAGAATTACAACAGATGAAGAAGATGGGCTTAAAGTTAGCGGTATGTTCTGCATCCTCGTATGACTTGATTGTCACAAGTTTAAAAGAGATGGGAATCTTGGAATACTTCGACTTTATCGAAAGTGGTGAAAACTGCAAACGTTCCAAACCATATCCAGATATCTATTTACGAGCTCAAGAAGAGTTACAAGTACGCAAAGAAGAGTGCTTGGTATATGAAGATAGTACAGCAGGGATACAAGCTGGTATCTCAGCTGGAATAAGAACGGCTGCCAGAATTGACAATCGCTTCTACCAGGATCAATCAAAAGCAGATATACTTGTAAAGGATATACACGAGCTGACAGAGCTGATCAGAAAGGAAAATAACTATGCCGGAAGTAATTAAAATTGAAGGTGGACATACGCTAGAGGGAGAAGTCACAATCTCTAGTGCGAAGAATGCGACAGTAGCTTTGATCCCTGCTACTGTACTGGCTCATGGACCAGTCACAATTGTTGGGGTTCCGCAGATTGCGGACGTTGAATCCCTCACAAAGATTCTAAATTTATTAGGAGTTCAAGTTGAAGCACGTTCTTCTGATCATTTAATTATTGACCCTACGAATATCCAAAACGTTGATTTGGTAGATGATGCAGTCACAAAGCTTCGTGCATCATACTACTTCATGGGTGCTTTATTAGGTAGATTTGGTCGTGTATGTATGAAGATGCCTGGTGGATGTTACTTAGGTCCAAGACCAATCGACTTACACTTAAAGGGTTTTGAAGCCTTAGGTGCTAAAGTTACGTATGATAAGGCTTGTTATACAATTGAAGCTAAGGAATTAAAGGGTGCGAAGATTTTCTTGGATATCGCAAGTGTTGGTGCAACCATTAATATTATGATGGCTGCTGTATACGCAAAGGGGCGTACAACGATTGAAAATGCAGCGAAGGAACCAGAAATCATCGACGTTGCGACATTATTAAATAAGATGGGTGCACATATTCGTGGTGCCGGTACAAATGTCATTACAATTGATGGTGTTGATAAATTGATGGGTTGTTTCCATGAAATTATCCCAGACCGCATTGAAGCAGGCACATTCTTGGTTATCGCGGCTGCTTGTGCTAAGAAGATGGTCATCAAGAATATCATCCCGCAACACTTAGATGCCTTAACTTCTAAGCTACAGGAAATGGGTGTTGATATGGATATCGATGTAGACCGTATTACAATCCGTCATACAGATAAACTGGTTGCGACGGATGTTACCACAAGACCATACCCTGGTTTTGCGACTGACTTACAACAACCACTTACAACACTGATGACACAAGCACATGGTGAGTCTAAGGTTGTTGAGACAATCTATGTAGAGCGCTTTAAGCACTGTGGAGAATTACAACGTATGGGCGCAGATATTGAAGTATCGACAGGTTCTGCTAGTATCAAGGGTCCTAGTTCCTTGTTTGGAACGAAGGTCGTTGCGACTGATTTACGCTGTGGTGCAGCGATGTTGGTAGCAGGCTTACTAGCAGAGGGTGTCACAGAAATCCACGATGTATATCACATCGATCGTGGTTACGCTGAAATCGACCAGAAGTTAAAAAATCTAGGTGCAGTGATTTGGCGTGAAACTATTGAATAAAAAGATTGCACGAAAAAAATTGTTATGGTAGTATAAATAGGCAATTTAGCACTTTCTTTAAGCCAATCAGAGGCTTAAGGCAGAAGGGAGATAAAAAATGAAAAAAGATATTCATCCAACTTATCACAAGGCGAAGGTAGTATGCACAAGCTGTGGTGCAGAATTCGAAACAGGTTCTGTATTATCTGAAATCAAAGTAGATACATGCTCAAACTGCCATCCATTCTATACTGGACGTCAGAGATTCGCACAGGCTCAAGGACGTATCGAGAAGTTCAATAAGAAGTACGGTATGAAATAAAGCCGGTCCGGTATAATTCCGGACCTTTTTCTTTGAATACAAAGAATATAATCTATGTTAAAGTTGTTATGGAAAATATGTGGAGAATACTATGGACGCAGTTAGAACAAAATTAAGTGAAATAGAAAAACAATATAAAGAAATCGTAGAGAAGCTGATGGATGAAAAGGTAATGTCAGATCCTAAGCTCCTTACAAAATTATCCAAAGAACAGGCAAGACTAACGCAACCGGTTGATGCTTACCACCAACTTTTAGAGTTAGACTCTCGTATTGCACAAGCAGATGAGATGTTAAAGGAGAATGATCCTGAACTCAAAGAGATGGCGCGTATGGAAAAGGATGAGTGTGAACCAGAACGTGAAGCCTTGTTAGAAAGAATTCAGCACTTACTTGTGCCACGTGATCCGGATGATGACCATGATGTTATTATGGAAATCCGTGGTGGTGCAGGTGGAGATGAAGGTAATATCTTCGCTGGTGACTTATATCGTATGTATAGTAAGTATGCTGAAAGTAAAGGTTGGAAGGTGCAGGTTCTGGAAGCTTCTGTAAGTGAAGCGGGTGGATATACGCAGATTATCTTCTCTGTAAAGGGAACAGATGTATATAAGGAATTGAAGTTTGAATCTGGTGTACACCGTGTACAGCGTGTACCAAAGACAGAAACACAGGGACGTATTCATACTTCTACCGCAACCGTACTTTGTCAACCTGAAGCGGAAGATACCGATATCGAAATCGATCCAAAGGATTTAACAATTGAAACACACCGTGCTTCTGGAGCTGGTGGACAGCACATCAATAAGACAGACTCTGCAGTACGTATCGTGCACGTTCCAACAGGTATTACAGTAAACTGTCAAGATGGACGTTCACAGATTGAAAACCGTGAGACAGCGATGCGCTTAATTCGTGCACGTGTATACGAAGAACTCAAGCGTATTCAGGAAGAAGAAGCTGGTAAGATTCGCCGTGCCAAGATTGGTACAGGTGATCGTTCGGAAAAGATTAGAACGTATAACTACCCACAAAACCGTGTAACAGACCACCGTATTGGTTTAACAATTACACAGTTAGACCGTATCATGGAAGGTAAACTTGATGGAGTCATTGAGGGCTTACTAGCAGAAGAAGAAAAGAGAAAACTCGAGGAGACAGCAGTGTGAGTACATTTGCGAAAACAATCAAGCAATACGAAAAAGAGTGTCTAAAAAATGATATTCCTGCGGAAACTGTTATGGCCTATCTTTTGGAAATCTCTCAACGTGAACGCTATGATTTGTTTATGCATATCGATGATGAGATGCCAGAAGCTCTCGCAAATGAATTCCATGCAGGCATGGAAAGAATCTTAAAACAGGAACCGATGGCGCATGTATTAGGCTATTCTTGGTTCTATGGATATAAGATGATTGTCAATGAAGATGTATTAATTCCACGTTGTGAAACAGAGGAACTATGTGCCTTGATATTATCTCGTATTGATGAAATCTTCCCAACACAGAAAACGATAGAATGTGCAGATGTTGGAACGGGTTCTGGTGCAATTGCGATTACAGTCGCAAAAGAAGAGAACCGTGTAAAGATGTGCGCTACGGATATCAGTGAAGAAGCGTTAGTCACTGCACGTCAGAATGCGAAAAATAACGAAGTGGACATCGACTTTACGGCGGGGGATATGTTACAACCATTACTTGACGCAAAGCGTCATTTGGATGTACTCATTTCCAATCCTCCATACATCCCACAGGATGAACAGATGGAAACTTCTGTTGTGGACTTTGAACCTCATGTGGCTTTATTTGGTGGTGAGGATGGGCTAAAGTTCTATCGCATGATTTTTAAGGATTGCAAGAAAGTTCTCAACGAGAAAGCATTTATGGCTTTTGAGATGGGTTGGGATCAGCGTGAACGTATGAGTAAGCTGGTTGAAGAAATGTTACCGGATGCTCGCTATGAAATACTCAAAGACATGAACGGTAAAGACCGTATGTTGTTTGTATATTTTAATTGTTAAAAATGGAGGGATACTCCATTTTTGTGTTTTCAGATAAATTTTACATTCAAAAATCAATGAACATAGTAAAATAGATACGTTAGGAGTAAAAACTATGACAAAGAATATTCTTGAGTGGCTAGAAGCCTCTTGCCAAAAACATCCAGGTAAGATTGCGGTCGCAGATGAAACCGCTGAAATGACATATGAAGAGTTAGTGAAAGATGCCAAGATTCTCGGAACTAAACTTGCGAAATATATCCAGCCTCGTCAGGCGGTTGCGATGTATATGGAAAAGAGTAATACAACGCTAGCCGCAATGTATGGTGCGGTATATGCAGGTGGATTCTATTCTCTGATTGACACAAGACAACCAATTGGTCGTGTGGAAAAGATTATTGAAGTATTAAGTCCAAAAGTAATCTTGAGTAATGAACGTTTCTATGAAGAAGCGCGTGAAAAACTAGGCCCTACAGCTAATATTTTAAAGGTTGAAGATATCATCAATGAAGGTATCATTGATGAAAACATGCTTGCAGGGATTCGTAAACAAGCTGCTAGTACAGACCCTCTTTACGTAAACTTTACCAGCGGTTCCACTGGTGTGCCAAAGGGTGTTGTTGTTGGACATGGATCTGTTATTGACTTTATTCCAGAATTTGTAAAGGTATCTGGAATTTGTACTGATGATCGTATTGCCAACCAAGCACCGTTTGATTTTGATGTGTCTGTTAAAGATATCTACAGTAGTATCTACGTGGGTGCTAGAGTAGAACTGATTCCACGTGAATTCTTTAGTAACCCAACACACTTGATGGATTTTTTATGTGACCATCAGGTAACTGTACTAACATGGGCTGTTAGTGCAATGTGCTTTGTGTCCATTATGAATGGATTTGGTTATCGTAATCCTGAGACAATTCGTCTAGTCATGTTCAGTGGTGAGGTTATGCCAATCAAGCACTTAAATATCTGGATGAAGAATTGTCCAAAGGCGGAGTTTATCAACCTGTATGGACCTACTGAGATTACATGTAACTGCACATATTATCGTTTAGAGAATCGCGAATATGCGGCGGATGAAATCATTCCAATTGGCTCAGCGTTTGATAATGAAAAGGTATTCTTACTATCTGATGAAAATAAATTGGTGGATGCACCAAATGAAAGTGGCGAAATCTGTGTGGCAGGTGCTTGTCTTGCGTTAGGGTATTATCACGACGGTGAAAAGACAGCAGCTGTATTTGTACAGAATCCATTAAACACTGTGTACTATGAACGCATGTATCGTACAGGTGACCTTGCGAAATACAATGAGCAAGGAGAACTTGTTTATATCGGACGTAAAGACTTCCAAATCAAGCACTTAGGACACCGTATTGAGCTAGGTGAAATTGAAAGTCTAGTACAAGGACGTAGTGGTGTTGTGCGTGCATGTGCAATCTATGACCACAACAAGAAACGTATCTACTTATTCTGGTTAGGTGAACGTGATCAAAAAGAATTACATAACGAACTAAAGGTCGTTATGCCAAGCTATATGGTACCTAACAAGTTAGTACACTTGGATGAAATGCCAATGACAAAGAATGGTAAGATTGATCGTGCCGTATTAAAGAAGATGGAAGGAATCGAATAATGCAAGAGAAAGAACTAAAGTATATCACAGAACACTATCAAACACCTTGTTTTATCTTTGATTTAGAAGCGGTAAAAGAACGTGTTAAAAAGATGAGAGAAATTGTAGGTGGTGCATATCATCTATGTTATTCCATCAAGGCAAATCCATTTTTGATTCCGACGATGGCAGAAATTACGGATAAGTTAGAAGTTTGTAGTCCAGGTGAGTTATCTATCTGTAAAGCACTTCGTGTAGAACCAACTAAGATTTTATATTCTGGTGTCAATAAGACAGAAGTGGATGTCGCAGATGCGATGGAGTATGGAGTGATTCATTACACAGCGGAATCTCTACTACATATGGATATCGTCAATCGTGTTGCAGGAAAGTACCAAAAGAAAGTGGAAATTCTACCACGTTTGAATGCAGGTAGTCAGTTTGGTATGTCCAAGGAAGATTTATTCTCAATCTATGCAAATGAAGAAAATTATCCAAACGTGATTGTAAAGGGGATTCACTACTTTGCGGGTACACAACGTAAGAAGAACGATAAACAAATCAAAGAGTTAGATATGTTGTTGGAATTAATCAAAGAGATTCAAACAGCATTCAACCGTAAAGTTGAGCAGATTGAATATGGTCCAGGTCTATCCGTCCCTTTATTTGAAGGCGATGATTTCAGCGATACATTAAAACCTCTTGAGAACATTCATGAGAAGTTGAAAGAATTATCTCAGGTTGTTGATTTAACAATTGAAATGGGTAGATTCTATTCCACATTCTGTGGAACATACCTCACACGTGCAATGGATTGTAAGTCAAATGAAGGTGTGAATTACTGTATTGTAGATGGTGGTATGAATCATCTTAACTATTATGGTCAGATGATGGGTATGAAAGTGCCACACATTCAACACTTGCATGCATGTGATGACCGTACAGAAAAGAATTGGTGCCTATGTGGTAGTCTTTGTACAACTGCAGATGTGCTAGTCAGAGACGTGACGTTACAAGGCTTGCATGAGGGTGATTATTTAGCTTTCAATAACTGTGGTGCGTATTCTGTTACTGAAGGTATTCACTTATTCTTAAGCCGTACGATGCCACTGATTCTATTGCGTACAGCAGAGAATGAATACATCGTCGCAAGACAAATGCAAGAATCCTATCCGATCAATACGATTCAAAATTACTAATTATCATTTGATTGTAAAGGAGGTAGTATGTCACAAGTAACGAAACGTGCTTTAGAACAATCACTCAAGAATTTGTTGTTGAAGAAGCCATTATCGAAAATCACAATCAGTGATTTAACAGAAGATTGTGGTATGAATCGTATGACATTCTACTATCACTTTAAGGATATCTATGATTTGGTTGAATGGGCTTGTCTAACAGACGCAAAGCGTGCATTAGATGAAAAGAAGACCTATGATACTTGGCAACAGGGTTTCTTACAGATATTAGAAGCTGTTCAAGCAAATAAACCATTTATTATGAATGTTTATCGCTGCGTTCATCGTGAACAGGTAGAAATCTACTTGCGGCCGCTCGTAGAAGACTTGATTCTAAATGTTGTTAACGAAGAAGCAGATGGACTCAACGTACGGGAAGAGGATAAGACATTTATCGTACATGCATATTCTTATATCTTCATCGGTATTATGTTAGATTGGATCAAAGAGGATATGAAAGAGAACCCACAAGAAATTGTAGAGCGCTTGAATAAACTGATTAAGGGTTCTATTCGTGCTTCTCTAACTAGATTTCAGTATTAAAATTTTTATCAAAGTATGAAGTTTTATCACAATGAGAAAAGTGATAAAACATTTATCTTTTTATGTACCATGATAAGTGAAAAAGAATATAGAGTTGATATGATGCATATGGATGAAGGAGGATTTCATATGTATTATTCAGCAGGAACTTATGAGTCATTTGCTAGACCGTTAAAGCCAAAGGATGTTGATAAGAAATCAGCGTACATCATTGGTACAGGTCTAGCTGGATTAACAACAGCGTTTTATCTTGTCCGTGATGGACAAATGAGTGGAGAACATATTCACTTACTAGAAAAAGCTACACTTGCGGGTGGTAGCTGTGATGGACGTAAGGATGTCACAAAAGGTTTCTTCATGCGTGGTGGCCGTGAAATGGATAACCACTTTGAAGTAATGTGGGATACCTTCCGTGATGTGCCTTCTATTGAGACACCGGATGTATCTGTCTTAGATGAGTATTATTGGTTAAATAAACGTGATCCAAACTATTCACTGTGTAGAGCAACTGTAAATCGTGGTGAGGATGCACATACAGATAAGCAGTTTAAACTTGATAAGAAGTCCGCAATGGCATTATCAAAATTATTCTTAACACCTGAAAAGGACCTGGAAGGAAAGAAGATTTCTGATGTATTACCAGCTTCTTTCTGGGATACAAATTTCTGGTTGTACTGGCAAACGATGTTTGCTTTCCAAAAGTGGTCCAGTGCATTAGAGATGAAACGTTATCTATGTCGTTTTGTACATCATATTGATGGATTACCTGACTTTAGCGCTTTGCGTTTTACAAAGTATAACCAATATGAAAGTATGATTTTGCCACTTGTGAAGTATTTGGAGAATCATGGGGTTCATATTGAGTACGGAATGGATGTAAAGAATGTTGTAATTGAAACACGTGGCAATAAGAAGATTGCTAGACAAATCGTATATAAGAAAGATGGAATTGAACAGTCCATTGACCTTATTGAAGATGACCTTGTGTTTATT
>JABZLU010000109.1:0-4131 GCA_015256605.1 Solobacterium sp. | reverse complement strand
AAATGTATTTTTTAATGAGTTTTCTGCTGCACTTTGAAAATTTAATATCGTACCATCGATATCCCATAGAATTGTTTTAATCATATTGGTCTACCACCTTTCGTTTGAAAAGAAGATGTTATGAAAACATCTTCGTGTTTGTTATAGCGTTTCTTGTGGTTGATCCGCCCATAAAGCTTCTAAGCGATACGTATTTCTAGCATCTTCTGTAAAGATATGTACAACCACTTCATTCATATCGATGAGTACCCAAGTCGAATCCCTTTCACCTTCACGAAGACGTACATCAAAGCCATTCTTCGTTACTTCTTTTTCTACAAATTCCACAAGAGAATTTGCGTGTCTAGGATTCTTTGCAGTACAGATGACATAATAGTCTGTATAAGCATTGACATTGCGAATATCGATTGTCACGATATTCTCTGCCAATTTTTCATCTAATGTATGACGTACTAAATCCAGTAATTCAGACATGTTTTCCCTCCTTTTCAAGTATATATTTTTTCGCATCCGCAAGGACATACTCCGCTCCTTGCTTAAGATTTCTCTCTGCAATCTTTGTATGCATGGTCACATCATACTGACGACCCGGTTCAATCTTATCTGCGATGTATAAGATATGATCATACGCACTGTTTCCATCCCCAAGGGTATGGTGTTGGATTGCTTGTAAGATTTTCTTGTTATAACAACACAGATTCTGTTTTAACCAGATGACTGCAGTATAGCTATGCCAGATTGCCGGATCGAGTTTTAATACTTCTGGTCGAAAGTGTGATAGAAGTTGATATCCTTCTTCATCACACATTTTCTTTGTGACATCGTGTAATAAACCCATTTGATATGCGAGTTGTTCATCCAAATAATGAATTTTTGCAAGTTTAAACGCAGTATGCGCAACACGAACAGAATGTGCTGCACGCTTAGGGTTACACTGTGCTTTCGTTACTTCTTCAAAGTAGTAACCATTCTCTAGTAGTATCTTGCGTATTCCTTTTGCGCTTAGGTAAAAGTATCCTTTTCGCACTTCACTTTCTGTTTCAGATTGAAGCGTGATACATGTATCATCCTGTTTGATATCTACGACATGTAGATAGCGATACGGATTACATGCACGCATACATAACTCCTTACGCTTGTCATAGTTTAGGATACCATCACCCACAACCGCAAGTGCAATCTGCTTGCCAGTCTCTTTGTGATATTTTTTTAACTGTTGTAGTTCATCATCTGTAATTGGATCAAAGGGTGCTGTGTATATGATCATGGTAAAACGATCTTTGGTTCCTTTGCCTTCTTATAGAGAACGATTTGTCTTCCGATGACTTGTACAAGTTCAGATTTTGTATGCATGCTTAAATCGAATGCTAGTTCCTTAAGATCTGTAGTAACTGTTTTCAATACCGAGATCTTGATTAACTCTCTTGTACGTAAACCATTATTTACAGTTTCTACTAGATTATCACTTAAGCCATCTTTTCCAATCTGGAAAATTGCACGTTCTGTTTGTGCTAGTCCTCTTAGATACGCTCTTTGTTTTGTTGTTAAACTCATAACATTGCCTTTCTGAATGTCACACTGACACTCTTTGGTACGTGTACTGTAATTGTACCGACCTCTCCACTCACACATGCCCATCCTAATCCATCAATCACGACGTCTACCTTTGGCATGTCCTTACGGATTGTATATTTCTTCATTTCTGTCTCAATGGCAGTTGGCACAAATAATGTTCCAACGTGTGTATTCCATTTTTCATCTGCGTAGTTACCGTTGGTACGATGAACGTTGAGACGATCACTTAGATACCATACACAGCTTGCATGATTGCAGCCAAATAAATCTAGACGTGCAAGTCCTCCTATAAAGAAGCTTTGCTCACCACGTAATTGGAACACCTGTGGTTTCACATTCTTGCTTGGCATGATCGTTTTTAAATCTGCCTCACTTACTTCCATTAACATACTATTACCAATTTCGATACCTGGTGTATCGATGTAAGTATGTCCATCAATTTCTAATTCATTGAAATCTAGGGTAGTGCCTGGATATCTAGAAGCGGTAAGAACCTGTGTAGACATCAAGTTATTGATTAAAGTACTCTTACCAGAGTTAGCCTTTCCCATTACAACGATTTGTCTACCATTTGCAAGTTCATCAACACATTCTTTGATTTCTTCAACACCCATCTTTTCTTCTTTGGACGCAAGAATTAACCGTTCAATGCGAATACCCAACTCTTTGAGTCGTCCAAAGACAAAATGAGCAATCTTCTCTTCCCCACACGATGCAGGTAATAAGTCTCTCTTGGTCGCAATCATCACAATATCTTTATCGGCAAGTTTGCGGTTAATCCCGTTAATAATTCCTGCCTCAAAATCATATAGATCGATTACCCAAAGAATTAGTGCATCCATCTTTGCGATACGGTCGATGACCGCATCAGGATCGATACCCGTCTTCATGGAGATTGTTAAATCATCATAGTGAATCAAACGAAAACATCTTTGACAATATTCTGCGTCCGCTTTTGGACTATAACCAATCGCTTTTGAATCAGTTGTTTGTAATACTGTACCGCAACCTTTACATACTGTCATGATCAGCCTTCCTTTTCATCAAATAAACTCAAACGTTCTACATCTTCATGTACTTCGTTATCTACGTCTGTCGGTATATCAATAATACGACACTCATCAATACCACGGTATAGATTCCATCCATCTTTCAGAACAAGTGGTGAACCAAATCCACTTTCACGTGGTTTGAGTGGCACTTCAGATGCACGCAATACTTGTCTTTCAGGATCTTTGAAGATTAATTCTTCTCCTGCACTCACTGCCTTGGCAAGCGTTACAATACTTGGATTTGTCTTTAGACGTTTACAAATGAGGTTACCCTTCATTGGTCGATTACCAAAGACAATTTCTTCAGTATGGATACGCTTCATCTGACCAACGTTTGTCATATAGAGTACAGCTGGATCTTCTGCGTTCATCACACAACCCCAAGCAAGAGAATCCCCCTTACCAAGGTTCATAGCTTTAACACCCTTAGACTTAACCCCTGTAGCAGGGATATCTTCAATCGCGAAGCGATAGGAATAACCATCTTTACTTACCATCAAAATTTGTTGGTTACTGTATGCGATAAAGGCATTGATCATCTCTGCATCCTTACCAAGGTTCATCGCAGTCATGACTTTATTGTTTCGCTCTACTTGCCAGTTATTCACTGGTGTCTTCTTGATTTGACCAGCAGAACTTACTGTCACAATCCATGCATACGTATCGAAACTCTTGATAAGAATTGCATTCTTGATCTTATCTTCACCATCGATACGTACAACTTTATTTAGATGCATACCAACATCTTTCCATTTACCTTCATCGATTTGCCAAACTGGAATGGATGCGTAATTACCTTTGGATGTAAATAGTAGTAGTGTATCAAGTGTATCGCACTCTGTTATGCCAATGAGTACATCTCCATCTTTGATGGCTGTCTCTTGGTCACCCACTGCATTATAGCTACGCATGGATACACGTTTGAGATAACCATCACGACTGACAGTTACCACAACACGCTCATTTGCGATCATCGCTGTCTTATCATAGTTGATTTCTTCAACTTCGGCTTCAATACGTGTACGACGTTCTTGACCATACTCTTTCTTCACATTTCGTAATTCCTTGATAATTACGGAATGCAATACATTTTCATTTTCAATGATTGCCTTTGTCTCTTCAATCTGATTGACAAGTTCCGCAAACTCTTCACGTAGTGTAATGATATCCGTATTGGATAAACGATACAGACGCAAGGAGACGATAGCTTCAGACTGTGGTTCATCAAAGCCAAATTCATTCATCAAGTTACGCTTCGCATCACCCTTATCTTGGGAAGCACGAATGATACGAATCACTTCATCTAAGATTGAAACAGCCTTCATCAAACCTTCAATGATATGACAACGGGCTTCCATCTTATCTAACTCATAGCGAGAACGACGTAATACGACTTCCTTACGGAAAGCGATAAACGCATCTAATAATCCAAGTAAACCTACCTGAACAGGACGCTTATCAATGATTGCGACGTTATTGTAGTTATAGTAGACCTGTAGGTCTG
>JABZLU010000108.1:0-4163 GCA_015256605.1 Solobacterium sp. | reverse complement strand
ATCCGTGGCAAAGGTGCTTTTAGACGCTTTCGAGCTACGCTGGAGCGATTTGGCATGGAAACAGAATGGTATAACTATCTAGAAACAAGCCATCGAGAACTTGCAATCGAGTGGTGTGAACAACATGGAATTGTCTATGATACATCAGTACAAAGTGAAGAGGTAAATGATGATTGGGATGAAGAAGATGTTGTTAAAGAGAAAGAACCAATCAAACAAATACAGATACCACTACGTTTTGTACGCATTGATGACGATAACTATATGAGTGCGCTTTCTCTCTGTGATACATATTTACAGGAATTAGATCAGTATGCAGGTGTTTCTTCTTCAAGTGATTATGTCCGTGCGCAGGATTATTTAGAAGAAGCACTTGAAGAAAAAGATATGTATGTACTCAGTGATCATGGTCGATTCATCGCCATGGCAATCTGTAGAATGGATGGTAGTGTAACGACAATCACAGACTTATGTGTTGTCAAAGATAAACGTAAAAGTGGTGTGGCACGTAAGCTCATTAGCGAGATTCAAAAAGAAGAACTACAACCACTTCATTTTGAAGTACCAACAAATAATCCAATCATGCATGCATTCTTACAGGCGATTGGATATGCAAAAATCCTTCATACAACTTATACAAAGTAAAAGGAAATCGCAAGATTTCCTTTAATATAGGTTATTTAAATATCTTACAAGTCTTTGTGCAATTCCATATAATTCAGCGCTGCCGTTATTGTTATTTGCACTGATGCAGAAAGAATAACGATCTGTAAATCCCATCATGTAGCTGTGGATACGATTATTTGCACATTCAGCAGTACCAGTTTTGGCATATACCATACCATAACCACTTTCTGATAAACCATACTCTAAGGCTGCACTATGCATATATTCCTTAAGTTTTTCATTCACATTATGTGTTGTGGTTGTACTTAAGGAATTCTTTGAGGAACGATAGAGCGTTCTTCCATCGGATTGAATAGACTTAACAATTTGTGGTTGTAACATCACACCATCATTTGCGATTGCTTGTGCCATCATCGCAATATGAAGGGGAGTAATGGTTGTATTGCCTTGTCCAAATGCAGTCTGTGCAAGTTCGGCATTATCGTTGTTGCCGATGTTGTAGCTGGAATGAATGGTATCTAGATATGGGATGGTAATATCCTTTCCTACCATGAAGGCATTCATCATTTTGGTGAGTTTATCTGCGCCAACACGGATTCCCAAATCCGCAAAATAACAGTTACAGGATTTTGCTAGTGCAGTATTCATATCGATTGTACCGAACACTTGATTTTGGAAATTGGTAATGACAAAGTCACTGCCTGCAGGGATGTAACTGCCAGTATCGTTAAACTGGAAGAAACTATCATCAAGATTTTCATCTTCTTGCATGGTTAAAGCTGCTGCTGCAGTTACCACTTTAAAGGTACTGCCTGGTGGATCTTTCTCAAAGGTGCCACGACGATATTGCGACTCCGCAACATTACTTGCAAGCATACTATCTGGATCATTCACATTGAAGTCAACTGTACTTTGTGAACTTAGGCAAAGAATTTCTCCAGTTTGGTTATCAAGCACAGTGATGCTTCCTTCCATACCATCTAATAGTTGGTATGCATAGTTTTGTAAGTCTGTATTTGTAGTTAGTTTTACAAGTGCCCCTTGATTGTTTTTATCAAGTTGAAATAGGAGATAGTCTTTTAAATTTCCTCTTAGACCATAACTATTTTGTTGATGTTCGTTTATAGAGTAGTAACCAAGTAACCATGCATAACTTAGATTCTGCGGATAGTCTGCAGTCGCTCTTGAATCAACTGCCGCATTTCCAAGGATGGTATTTCCATCCCGGTCAACAATTGTTCCTTCAATCGCATAGGATTTGATCGCATCATAAATAATCTGATATTTTGTTTTATTTGCGTCTGTGTTGATACGCGGATTGATTAAATACTTATATGCAAAAAATGAGGTAAACACTAAACTGACGATGATACCTACGACTTCTACGAGTCGTATTCTACGCATCGATATCGATTCTGGTGAACGCTTGTTCGTCATTGTTTTCGTCACCTCCTTGTTCTAAATCTTCATTATCAAATTCGTCATTACGCTCTGACATCTGTAGTAATACACCCGCAAAGAAGAAGACGATTGCTTGATAGGTTCCACCACGTGATAAAAATGGAATCGGTAATCCGGCTAACGGAATGATATTACATGATCCTAATATGACAAGCATCGCTTGCATAAATAGCAGTACTGTCGCACCATAGGCTACAACCGCGTCTTGTTTATTTGTTTGAATTAAACGTCTACTTAATTCACTACCACGGATACCTACTTGTAATAATAGGAATACAACAATAAAACCTAAAGGCATGCCAAATGAGTTCACTAATGTCACAAATGCCATATCACTTTCAGGGACTGGAATAGCGGTAAAATTAACAGTATTACCAAATAATCCTGACATCCATAAAGCACGTTTTCCTTGGAATAATTGGAAGCCTGCACCATAAGGATCAGAGTTGATATTTGCGGTAATAGAGAAGCGTAAATATACTTTACGGACAATTGGCCAAAGGATTCTCGTTAAGCCATTTAATGTACCGGCAGCAGCGCTAGGCGCAAGTATCTTATACAGTAAGAATAGAATCACAATCGCAGAAATTGTCGCAATCGCAATTGTTAAAAGATAGATTCTCTTCTTTTTGCCTTTTTCCATAAAGATATACAACATGGAAAGGTGTAAGAAATAGAGAATATAGAATGAACCTAGTTCATGAATCAGAACAGACCCAATAAAATTAACGATAAAGAATATGCTAGAAAGAATTAAAATCGAACGATTTGAATAGGTCTTTCGAGCAGAAAACAAAGAACTATAGAATAGGATTGCGGTAATCTTAGCAAAATCGGTTAACTGTAATGATACAGGGCCAATCTTAATCCAAGCAGTTGTGCCATAACCATTGGTATCTTTTCCAAAGAAAAGAAGGGCAATGTATAGACAGGCAGACACAAACAATAAGAAGTAGGTTGTATAGTTAAAGTTTAATGCTTTTCGTATCATGCGATACATAAGAATTAATACGATTGCGATTGCTAGTCCTGCAAAGTATTTGACCATACTGAACTGTGAAATGACTTGATATTGTGCATCGATAATCACTTGTAATGCAATGCCAATCGCCGCTAGTCCAGTAAATGCCGCAAACATACGCATATCCGCAGATTTGTTATAGAAATACGTACCAGAGAAGGCAATGACTAACAATAACGGTACTAAAGTTGTTAAATATTGAATGCCAGCGTTCATTGATTTCCAGAAGACAAATCCACCTAATAGAAATGTAAACAATATGGAAGTTATCATCCATATCGCATCTTTACCAGAACGTGTATCAGTTTCTTCCACTTCTAAAGAAGAGGTCTTTTTAAAAAACATAGTATGCTCCTTAATATGAATAAGAATAACTTTTTTAAAGAAAAGTCGCAAGTAAACGAAAATTAAGAATCACCATGTCGAAATTTCATGGTGAAAAGGCTATACTGATGATAAGTAATTTTGAAAATAAATATCATCGGAGGCTATATCATCATGGAAAAGATACTATTTGGTAAGAAACAAAGTGGAGAAGATATCTATCTTTACACGTTGGAAAATAAGAACTTTAAAGTACAGGTAACGGATTATGGCGCAACGCTTGTTTCCTTTATAGATAAAGAAAGTGGTAAGGATATTGTGCAAGGCTATACAACAGCTGAACAATACCAAAAAGAGACAACATTTTTAGGCGCTTCAGTAGGAAGAACCGCGAATCGTATTGGCAAGGGTAAGTTCTCTTTAAATGGAAAAGAGTATAGTTTATTTATCAATAATAATGGGAATTGTAACCATGGTGGTAAAGATGGTTTTGATAAGAAAATGTACGCAGTGAGTTCATCAGAAGACTCTATTACATTCTCTCGTGTATCTTTAGACGGTGAAGAAGGGTACCCTGGTAATTTAGACTATGCAATCACCTATCGTTTATCTGAGAAGGGATTACATATTGAAACAACAGCCACTACAGATAAAGATACTTTATTTGCATATACCAACCATGCATACTTCAATCTTGATTAAAGTGAATCTATCCTCAATCATACACTGA
>JABZLU010000107.1:0-4177 GCA_015256605.1 Solobacterium sp. | reverse complement strand
AGTATTATGAAAAGGATGGAAAGTGGGTGTTAAATCATACAGTTGTAGATCCATCCATGAAAGGACAGGGTATTGCTGGTAAGTTATTAGATTGCGTATTAGAACACGCAAGAGAAAAGAAGGTAAAGATTGTACCTGAATGTTCTTACGTTGCGCATGCATTTGAAAAGAACCCTGCATTAAAAGAAGAATTTGAATAAAAAATAAGGTCCTAGTGTGTAGGGCCTTATCGCATTTTTGCGGCTAATTTTCTGGCTTCTTTTTCACCAAGCCAAGTTAAGGAACCATCTTCTAAACGCTTCATGATAATCGCAACACCATGAGGGTCATCTTCCAAATGACCGAGAATTGTTATAAAATCGTCATGTCGTTGAGATGGGATTTCAGCTTCATTGTAAATGACACAATATCCTGGGCCAAGCTGTGGCATTGGCACTTCAACGAGTTCGCGCTTGCCGTTATATGGATCATCTAAAGACTCTCGAATGACTTTATTTGTTTCGTAAAATACCGCATCCATTACGTACTCAGAAGTGTGATCAATATCAACATTTTTCTTCGTATCATCTGTATAATAAGTACGTAGAACTAGGTTGCCAACAACGACCAATGGGTTGTTGGTGCCATATAAGGCAACTGTCGCTACGCGATGATGTAGGTAATCAAATGGGTAAATGAGCTTTTGTTCGTTCATTTTGCCATCTCCTTTATTCAATATAATATCCTTGATAACTATATTTCGCAAGCACCAGCTAAAAGGATTGGAGGAAATTAAAATATGAAAATTCAAATCTTACCACTTGTGACAGGCGCACAGAAAGCTACGGGCTTAACTGTCATCATTGATGTATTTCGTGCATTTAGTTTAGAAGCGTATATGTACGCAAATGGCGCAAAGAAAGTCATACCTGTTAAGACAGTAGAAGACGCATTAGCACTTAAGAAAGAGAATCCATCTTATATCCTTGTTGGCGAAAGAAAAGGTATTAAGGTTGAGGGTTTTGATTATGGTAATTCACCGAGTGAGTTTGTCGGAGTAGACCTTAGTGGAAAGACATTAATACATACAACTAGTGCAGGTGTTTTAGGGCTAGCTTCCGCAGTAAATGCAAGCCAGATTGTTACTGGAGCTTTAGTCAACGCAAAAGCAACTGCAAAATATATCCTTAAACAAAATCCAGAAGTTGTATCAATTGTACCGATGGGTTGGGAAGGAAAGATTGAAACGGAAGAGGATGCCTTATGTGCAGACTATTTAAAGGCTCTATTAGAAAATCGTAATCTTGATGACTTACAAGAGAGAATCGACCTTCTGAAACAACAAGAAGGCGCCAAATTCTTTAATCCAAATAAACCGCAATTTCCAGAAGAGGATTTCTGGCTATGTACAAAGGTTGATATTATTGATGGTGTCAATGTTATTTCTAAAAATGAGAATCAAATTCAAAGTGTGTGGTTGAAGTATGAATAATCAAAAGAAATATTTCTTCTTTGATATCGATGGAACATTAACGGATGACGCAACGCATCGCATTGTACCAAGTGCGAAGGTTGCACTACATCAATTAGAAAAGAACGGTCATTTTGTGTCAATCGCAACTGGTAGAGCACACTACAAAACAGTTTCGTTTACCAATCAGATAGGCATTCATAATATTGTATGTGCAGGTGGTGGATGCCTTGAATATCAACATCAAATTATCAAAAATGAGCCACTTCCATTTGAGAAAGTGCAGGAGTTATTACGACGTGCAGATGAAGAGAATATCGGTTGGCTTTTGATGTTAGAGGATAGTGATAAAGTATACATGCGTGACTATCTTTTCCTTGAACAAGCAGGCTTGCGAAAAGAATTAACAACCTATATCTATAATCCGACTTTAGATTATACAAAAGAGAAAAATATCCTGAAAGTTTATCTTGCGTTTGATGATGAATATGAACAGAAAAATCCATGGCTAAATTCGATTGCACATTTGCGTATGGCAAAAAACTACTGTGTATTCCAGCATGATAAGAAAAAAGATGGAATCTTAGATATGATGCAGTATCTACAAGCAGATCCAAGCGATGTTGTTGTGTTTGGAGATGGAAAAAATGATATAGTTATGTTTGATAAAAGATGGACTTCCATCGCTATGGGAAACGCATATCCGCCATTAAAGGAACTCGCGAATTATGTGACGGATTCAAATGTTAACGATGGAATCTATAAAGCATGTGTCCACTTTGGGTGGATAACGGAGGAAAAACAATGAATTTAACAGTTCCTGATTTAACCATTGCATGCATGATTGTTTCATGTGTGATTGCGTTTGGCTTACCAATTCTTTTAGCACTGTACTTTCACAAAAAGAAGGGTGAGTTTATTCCGATGATTGTGGGTATTGCGGTGATGTTTGTGTTTGTATTTACATTAGAAGCAGCAGTCAATCAAACAATCTTTAAGAGCACAATTGGAGAAACGATTCGTAATAACAAAGTTCTATATGCAGTCTATGGAGGTTTAATGGCGGCTGTGTTTGAAGAATGTGGAAGATGGATTGCATATCGTACGATATTAAAGAACCGTATGGGGAATGATTCTAATGCACTCATGTATGGTGTAGGACATGGTGGATGTGAAGCAATCATGATTGTAGGTTTTATGATGTTAAACTACATCACAATTTCTATCATGATGAACAAAGGCACAATTGGTGATACACTCAGTCAATTGGATTCTACTACACTTGCGAAGATGCAGTTAGCGATGCAAACACTATCGACAACACCATCTTATGTATTCTTATTAAGTGGCGTAGAACGTATATCTGCCTTAATGGCACAAGTTTCTTTATCGGTACTTGTGTGGTTTGCGGTGAAGTTTAAGCATAAGAGATATTTCTTTCTGGCATTACTCTTCCATTTTGTGATGGATGCAGGAACTGTTCTATTACGTAGTCAAATTGAAAGTATTATTCTAGTAGAGGTATTTATCTTTGTTGTGGCCGCAATCATTGTCTTTGTGGCATATAACGTTTGGTGTCATTTTCATACAACTTCTGTAAAGAAATAAAATCTTGCGAAGAATAGCAGCTTGTGGTATCATTTAACGGCACATGTAGTGCGTCACTGTTCCGCTGATATGGTTTAGGTTCATGAGCAGCTGATCAATCGTAAAAGGAGAAAAGAAAATGAAGTTGAATTTAGTAGAAAAGATTACAAAGAGTCAGCTACGTACAGATGTTCCTGATTTCAAGTCAGGTGACACAGTTAAGGTTAACGTACGTATCAAGGAAGGTCAAAAGACACGTATTCAGGCTTATGAAGGTGTTGTAGTTGATCGTTCTAACGGTGGTATCGGCGCAACATTCACAGTTCGTAAGATTTCCAACGGTGTAGGTGTACAGAGAACATTCCCAGTTCATTCACCAATCATTGAAAAGATTGAAGTAGTTCGTTATGGTAAGGTTCGTAGAGCTAAGCTCGGCTACCTCAAGGGATTATCTGCTAAGAACGCTCGTATCAAGGAAGATCGTCGTAAGTAGTCTACAAAGAGAGAAATTATTCTCTCTTTTTTTGATATAATACTCAATAGTAGGTACATGATATGAATACGGATATGAATAAAGAGCAAGAAATGCTTGATGAAACAAGAGTTATGGAACGATTGACAGATGAGACAACTGTTATCGATATGGAAAAAATTAGAAATGAACAAAACCAACCAAAGAAGAAAGATGATAAAGAAGAAAGTACACTTTTTTCTTTCTTGAAAGAAGTATTTATTTCTTTTGCGGTGGTATTGATTGTTGTGAACTTTGTTGTAAGACCAATACAGGTAAAGGGAAGTTCCATGTATAACACGCTAGAAGATGGTTATTTTGGCTTCTCAGATTTACTTGGTTATCGCTTAACTGGATTAAAACGTTTTGATATTGTCATTGTTTATTTAGCAGAAAAGAAAGAATATCTCATCAAGCGTGTCATTGGCTTACCTGGTGAGACAGTCGAATATCGTAATAACCAACTATATATAAATGGAGAACCGGTAGAAGAACCGTTCTTAGATGCGTCTTATACAAGTACTTATCCTGGTACATTCACGAGCGATTTTAAGACAGAAAAGCTTGGAGAGGATGAATATTTCTGCATGGGAGATAATCGCCCACATTCTTCTGACTCACGCTACTAT
>JABZLU010000106.1:0-4182 GCA_015256605.1 Solobacterium sp. | reverse complement strand
AGCGTGTATTTCGCCAACATGGTTTTGCGTCTTTATTATTAAGAAAGGCAGATATCTCGAAAGAAGAGATGGGTCTTGCAAGTGAAATCGTGTACGGTACGATACGGAATAAAACACTATTAGAAGAACAATGGCGTCCATTTACCAAGCATGTTAAGCCAAGAGTTGCCGCATTACTTAATATGAGTGTGTATCAGTTATTATTTTTGGATAGTATACCTTCCTATGCCGTCATCTTTGAGGCAGTGGAACTTGCCGGTAAATCGGAGAAGGAGTTTGTAAATGCTGTTCTTCGCAAGGTACAGGCACAGGGACTAAAAAAACCTGAAGGGAATACGATTGAAGAACTTGCGGTATTAACTTCCCATCCACTATGGATTTTGCAGTTATGGAAAGCTCACTATGGATTTGAAACAATGAAGGAGATTGCTTTACATAATCAGGAACCATCTCTTGTCTATGGTAGAGTGAATACATTGAAGTGTAAGAAAACTGATATTGCTCAAATACCAGATGTACGTATGCTAGAGGATGATTGTTTCTTTTATGCAGGTGTTTTACAAAGAACTGAACTATTCGCAAAGGGGATGGTTTTAATTCAAGATCGACACTCACAAAAAGTAGTACGTAAACTGGATGTTTTACCTGGTATGCAGGTGTTAGATGCCTGTGCAGCACCAGGTACTAAAACGCAACAGATTGCTTGCTTGATGAAGAATCAAGGTAAGATTATCGCTACAGATTTGTATGAAGCTCGTTGTAATTTAATTGATGAATTAATGAATCGTACAGGAGTATCTATTGTTTGTGCAAAACAGAATGACGCAACAATCACAGGGAAATTTCCTAAAGAAAGTTTTGATCGTATTTTGATTGATGCGCCTTGTTCTGGTCTAGGTGATTTATCTCATAAGCCAGAGATTCGTTGGCATCTGGAGCCGACATCAATCGATGAACTTGTACAAACACAAGAAGCAATTCTTAATGCCAACGCAGAGTATTTACGTGTTGGTGGAATTCTTGTTTATAGTACTTGTACATTAAATCGTAAGGAAAATGAACAGCAGATTAAAAAGTTCTTAGTAAAACATACGAACTATGTTTTGCTAGAAGAAGAAACATTATTTCCAATGGCAGATGATGCGGATGGCTTCTATTACGCAAAATTAAAGCGTAACCAATAGGTTTAGTTGCGTTTGAAACATTGGATAACATATCGAGAAATTAGTGTGATTGTGGTAATATATTAACTATGCAAAGTATATATGATTTAAATATGAAGATGGCGACAGAAATGCTCGCCGAAAAGGGACAAAAATCTTATCGTGCAAAGCAATTATTCCAATGGCTTTATCGTAAGCGTGTGGGTTCATTCCAAGAGATGACTGATATGCCTGCGAGTCTATTAGAAGAGCTTGCACAGGAATATTCAATTGAACCTGTTAAGGAAATTACACGTCAGGTTGCGCGTGATGGAACCACCAAATATCTTTTCCAGTTAGCGGATGGTTCCTCCGTTGAAACAGTATTGATGCATTTCCATTTTGGGGAAAGTTTATGTGTAACAAGTCAGCTTGGTTGTAATATGGGCTGTACTTTTTGCGCTTCTGGCTTATTAAAGAAACAGCGTGATTTAACAGCTGGCGAAATTGTTGGGCAAGTTATGTTTGTCCAAAAGGAATTAGATAAAATTGGTAAACGTGTTGATAACGTCGTTATCATGGGTACAGGTGAACCATTTGATAACTATGATAATGTGATGCGTTTCTGTGAAATCATCAATAGTGACTTAGGTCTAGCAATTGGCGCAAGACATATCACAATTAGCACATGTGGTATCGTTCCACGTATTAAGGATTTTGCTAAAGGTCATTATCAATATAACTTGGCAATCTCTTTACATGCGCCTAATGATGAATTGCGTCGTAAACTCATGCCTATTGATCAAGCATATCCTTTGGATATCTTGATGGACGCATTGCATGAATATAGTGAAGGAAATAATCGTCGTATTACATTTGAATACATCTTATTACATGGTGTGAATGATACAGATGCACATGCGATACAGTTAGCAAATTTGATTCGTGGTATGAATGCATATGTAAACCTGATTCCATACAATCAGGTCGATGAAAATGGGTATGTTTCTACAAATGAGAAAGTCGCATTACATTTCTATGATGTGCTCATGAAACATGGTGTAAAAGCTACCTTGCGTTCTAAACATGGCGATGATATTGATGCGGCTTGTGGTCAGCTTCGCGCAAAACATGAAAAGGGTAAACTTTAAACATGAAATACTATGGAATAACAGACAAGGGATTGGTGCGTAAAAGCAACCAAGATAGTTATGTCATTGCGACAAATGTAGCTGGTGAAGTATTTGCGATTGTCGCAGATGGTATTGGCGGAAATTTAGGTGGGGATATTGCCAGTAGAATGGCGGTAGCCCATTTTTCGCGTGTATTTTCTGAAACAGAGCAGTTTCAAAATGTAGATGAAGTGAAACAATGGTTAAATCGTGAAGTGAAAATCTGCAATTCCGCCATCTTCGATTACGGTAAGCAACATGTTGACCTAAAAGGCATGGGTACAACACTGTGTGCTGCTTTGATTACGCATATTGGTATCTTCATTGTAAATATTGGAGATTCCCGTGCTTATGCTTGGTGGCATGCAGGTAAGATGCAACAGTTGACGGTTGATCATACTTTAGTTAATGACATGTTAATGCATCATGAGATTACACCTGAGGAAGCCAAAACTTTCCCACGTCGTAACGTGTTAACCAATGCTCTAGGTGTTTGGGAAGATGTAAAGTGTGATATTACACATCACATTGAAAAGATGGATGGCATTCTTTTATGTAGTGATGGCTTGCATGGATACGTACCTGAAAAGACCGTGTTACGCGTTGTGATTGATCCGCATAAAGATCCTTCCTTACGTGCTCGTAAGTTAATTAAGCTAGCTTTAGAAGCTGGTGGTTTTGATAATACAACAGTCATCTTATTAGACTTTGCTGGAGGCTACACACTATGAACAAAAAGAATGTAGTCGCTAATCGTTATGAAGTTGTGCAGCATATTGGCCAAGGTGGTATGGCTGATGTATTTTTAGCTATTGATACTATTTTAAATCGTCATGTCGCTATCAAGATTTTACGCTCTGATCAAAGTACAGATGCGATTAGCATCTTGCGTTTTGAACGTGAAGCACAAGCTGCCACAACATTAGCACATCCAAATATTGTAGAAATCTATGATGTTGGTGAGTATAAGAATCATCATTATATCGTCATGGAATATGTGGCTGGTAAGACGCTAAAGAAAGTGATTCGCGACCGTGCACCTTTATTGAATCTAGAAGCAGTTGATACGATGAAACAACTAACTTCTGCAGTTGCGGAAGCGCATAAACGTGGCATTATTCACCGTGATATCAAACCACAGAATGTGATTGTTAAGTCTGATGGCTCGTTAAAGATTTTGGACTTCGGTATCGCAACTGCCAAGGGTGGTGCACAATTAACACAAGCTAATAATGTTATGGGTTCGGTACATTACTTGGCACCTGAACTTGCCAAGGGTGAACCAGCATCTCCACAATCAGATATCTATGCTTTGGGTATTGTGTTCTATGAAATGTTAACGGGGGATGTTCCTTTTAAGGCTGATCAGGCTGTGCAGATTGCACTACAACACATGAGAGAGCCTATGCCGAGTGTACGCAAAGCAAATCCAAATGTTCCACAATCTGTAGAGAATATCATCATTCGTGCAACGGCGAAGAATCCAAGATTGCGATATCAAAGTTGTGATGAAATGTTGAAAGACTTAGAGAAGTGCATGTTGCCAGAACATCAAAATGACAAACCGCTTAGTCTAAAAGATCCAATTGATAAGACGCCAACGAAACAAGAAAAAGAAGATACAAAAGTAGGGATGACGAGAAGCACATCTCTTTCACGTGTTGCCAATAAACGCACTAAAATTTATGTCACTGCAATCCTAGTGCTATTTGCAATGTTTGCGGTGATTGCGGGTTTATTTTTAGCGGGAATTCTTCCGCCAAAGTCAAAGAATGTTACGGTTCCGAATGTATCAAATATGGATATTGCACAAGCAACATCGGCTCTAGAGAACGAAGACCTTGAAGTTGATACAGATAATATTACAT
>JABZLU010000105.1:0-4197 GCA_015256605.1 Solobacterium sp. | reverse complement strand
CCAGAGATAGCGATATCCATCTTCTCAAAACCCTTTCGCGTAAAGACTGTTGCGTTTCTTAAGATTGTTTTCATATGAAACCCCTTCTAGAGCCAACTACTTAAATCTTCGATATTATAATTGAACTTTTTTACTTTTACAATAGGGTTTTGATTCATATTTCCAAAAGAGTGCATAAGCGATTATCTAAGCCCATTATATACGAAAAGAGAGCGTTATTCGCTCTCTTGATCACATAGTTTTTTCCAGACTTTTTCTTCATATTCTGTTAATTGGTGTTTTTCGAAAAGGTCTGGTCTTACCTTCTTTGTAAGTAATAAAGATTGTTGTGTACGCCACTCTTGTATCTTAGCATGATGACCACTCAGTAGAATTTCTGGTACCTTATCCCCTTGGTAATCTGCTGGTTGTGTGTATTGTGGGTATTCAAGAAGGCCATTTTCATGGGATTCATCATCGGTAGAGCCTTCCCGAATCACACCATTCAATAAACGAATCACACTATCCATAATGACCATAGAAGCCATTTCCCCACCTGTTAAGACATAGTCTCCAATACTAACAAGTTCATCTACATGTTTGTTAATACGTGCATCAAAGCCCTCGTAATGGCCACACAATAGAATCAGATGATCTTTTTGTGATAACTGTCTTGCCTTGGATTGGTTATAGACATTCCCTGCCGGTGACATCATCATACTATAACTATTTTCAGTCTTTACAGAGTTAAGTGCATCCAGTACTGGTTGACACTTCATCACTTGTCCAAATCCTCCACCAAATGGCTTATCATCCACATGGCGATAATTGTCATGAGCAAAATCACGGATCTGTACGAAGTCTACTGTAACAAGTCCTCTTTCGATGGCACGGCCAATGATTGAAGTACTGACAAAGTCACGATACATCTCTGGAAATAGTGTTAATACGGTAATCCTCATAGTAGGCCTCCCATACGATGAATCGTCATCACTTTCTTATCTAAATCTACGTTCTTTACAATCATTGGAATGTAAGGGATTAGCACTTCTTTTGCGTCTTCTAATCGAAGACGTAAATTATTTTGGGCACCGAGTGTTTCTTCAACACTGATGATTGTACCTACTGTAATGCCTTCTTCATCTACAACCGTTAAACCAACAAGGTCTTTGCGATAGTATTCACCTTTTTTAAGTTGTTTACGATCTGCTTCATCGATGTAGATTTCACATCCCTTATACTGTTCTACAAAGTTGATATTCTGCAAGTCCACAAAGGATACAAGTGGAAAGCCTTTATGCTTACGATAGGAAGCTACCGTAACTGGTAGATACTTCTCATCGACACGAATATATACTTGTTTACCCTTGGTATATCTTTCTTCATCAAAGTCGGAGTAACTTTCAATCTTTACTTCTCCTTTGATACCATGCGTATTGATAATTTTGCCAATACAAATATATGCCATCTTCCTTCTCCTTTGTTTTCAAAAAAAGGATGCCATAGCATCCTTAAATCTGTTCGAACTTGATTGTTACTTTCTTGTTATTACTATGAGAAGCAACGGACATTACTTGACGTAATGCACTTGCCATACTGCCCTTTCTGCCAATCAGACGAGCAATATCATCATTTTTCGCATAAACATGTAACAAAACTTCTTTATCATCTAAGCTAGGCATCAGACGTACATCCAAGGATTCCTTGTCTTCAACCATTGGCTTAACTAGATTTAGAAGTACCTTATCCAGCTCTGCCATGATGCTTACGCTTTCTTCTTAGCGGCTACCTTCTCATCATGGAACTTCTTCATGATACCTTGACGAGAAAGAATGTTTCTAACTGTATCAGAAGGCTGAGCACCGTTTCTTAACCAATTAAGAGCCTTTTCTTCATTTACTACTACTGTTTCAGGTTCTGTTGTTGGATTGATATGTCCGATTGTTTCGATTTCACGTCCATCTCTAGCAAAACGTGAGTCTGCCGCAACGATACGATATCTTGGAGCCTTCTTGGCACCCATTCTCTTTAAACGTAATTTAACTGCCATGGTATAAATACCTCCTATTTCTTACATGTTTATTATACTGATTCGAAATTCACTGTCAAGTAAAAAACCTTTACACCATTAAAATTTAAATGGATTTCTTCCACCAAAGCCATTTGGAAAGTTTTGACCTGCACGCTTTTGTGCATTGCCCATCATCTTCTCTAGACTTTCTTGGTTTAAGGAACCGTTTCTTTGCATGTTACCCATGGAGTCCATAAGCTTCTTCATCTTGCCGAATTGATTGATTAACTTATTGACTTCGTCCACACTACGACCAGAACCACGTGCAACACGCTTCTTCATTGTGCCACGCATCTTTTCTGGATGTGCACGTTCTTCAAGTGTCATAGACTGGATGATTGCCTTCATATGACGCATAGAGTCACTTGCCTTGGCTTCATCTAACATACCAGCGTATTGATTCATACCTGGAATCATCTTCATAATGCCACCAAGAGGACCTAGCTTTTGAATCTGTTCAAACTGCTTTAACATATCATCCATTGTGAATTGACCTGCAAGCATACGTTCAGCCATCTTATTGGCTTCTTCAAGGTCTAACTTCTCCTGTGCCTTCTCTACAAGTGTTACAACGTCACCCATTCCAAGAATACGGTCAGCCATACGATCAGGATGGAAGATATCCATATCCTCAATCTTTTCACCTTCACCGACAAACTTGATAGGAACGCCTGTGATCTTCTTAACCGAAAGAACACCACCACCTCTAGAGTCACCATCAAACTTCGTTACAACTAAACCTGTTAGTGGTAAGGCATCCTTGAAAGCTTGTGCTACGTTAACGATATCTTGACCAGTCATCGCATCGACTGTAAGGAGAATATCATTTGGATGAACCAGTTCATTGATATCCTTTAACTCATTCATTAACGCTTCATCGATATGTAAACGACCAGCAGTATCGATAAACACTGTATCGAAACCATTCCTTTCAGCGTATTCCATACCCTGACGAACTGTTTCAACAGCTGGAGTCTCTGTACCTAAGGTAAATACTTCCGTATCAATTTCCTTACCTAATGTCTGTAACTGATCAATCGCAGCAGGACGAATCACGTCGGCCGCAATTAACAATACCTTCTTATTGAACTTCTCTTTACAGATACGCGCAATCTTCGCAACGCTAGTTGTCTTACCTGTACCTTGTAAACCGACAAGCATGATTTTCGTAATGCCATCTTCTACAAAGTTGAGACCAGCTTCTTCTGTACCAAGTAATTCAATGATTTGATCATGAACGATCTTAACGAGCTGTTGTCCAGGTTCTACGCTCTGTAGTACTTCTTCGCCTCTGGACTTTGTACGAATCTCATCTAAGAATTCTTTGACAATACGATAGTTTACATCTGCTTCAAGTAATGCTAAACGCACTTCTTTCAGCATATCTTCCATGTTATTATCCGTTAACGTACCCTTACCGGCCACATTACGCAACGCTTTATTCAGTCTGTCACTTAAGGAATCAAATGCCATGTTTTATACCTCACTTTATCAAACGTCCTTATTTTATCATAGTTATCTCCGCTTTAGATATAGTGAAGTGTCTCAATTCTCTACTTAACGGATAAACTCAACCTTTTCCGCAATTAACTCCATCGCTTTGGTCTGTAGATTCACTTCTACCCTTCCCTTAATCGCAATGACAGTTCCAATCTTACACGCAGCCTTACATGACTCCGCGATCCCACGCCATAGGCGCACAGTAAAAATGTCAGACATCACTCCATTGTCCGTAAATGCACGTTGACACTCAATCTCTATCGTTGATTGATTCTCCGAAAGATTCGTCCCTTGTATCAACGGTAACGAATGTACCTTTCCTAATAGCACAAATGTATTTAACATAATCCACCCCCATTAACTATGTACACTGTTCTATTGTCTGTTCCACGAAAAAATCGTTGAATGATTCAACGATTCAAAAGTTGTTATTTACATCTTATCATGCATATAAAGTAACATGCATGTTTCTCCATTATTCTAATGCTTGCTTAAGGTCTTCCAGTAAATCTGTAATATCCTCAACACCACAAGACAAGCGTAACAGTTCGTCGGTTACTCCCTGTTCTAAGCGCTCTTCAACACTTAAGCAAGCATGAGACATCGTTGCAGGATGAGATAAAATTGATTCCACACCACCCAAACTC
>JABZLU010000104.1:307-4229 GCA_015256605.1 Solobacterium sp. | reverse complement strand
CTTATAGGCTTCTAACATCTTCTCATCTTTGATTGCGTCGATACGTTGATACATATCTAACTTATCAAAGTCATCTGGTGCAAACTCTTCAGGGATGTAGCTTGTTGTTTGAATATTGGTCTTTGGTTTTGGTGTAAGGTCTTCTTGTTTGCGACCATCTTTCTTAGCTTGGATCGCTTCTTCTAGCATTTCAATATACATATCAATACCAACAGTATCAATAAAGCCAGATTGGTCTGATCCAAGTAAGTCACCCGCACCACGGATTGTTAAATCTCGCATTGCAATCTTATAGCCACTACCAAGACGAGCAAACTCTTTGACTGCGGTTAGCCTCTTTTGAGCAACCTCAGATAATTGTCTACGTGGTGGAATTAGCAGATATGCATACGCTAGACGATCGCTACGTCCAACTCTTCCCTTAAACTGATAAATCTGTGCTAGGCCAAAGTCTTGGGCATTATCCACAAGAATCGTATTTACATTTGGAATATCAATTCCATTTTCAACGATTGTTGTACATACAAGAATATCAAGTTCTTTCTCGATAAATCTCTGCATAATATCCTCAATCTCTTCTTTGCCAAGTTTACCATGGACAATTCCAACTCTAGACTCTGGCACAAGACTTTGAATGTTTCTTGCGATGTTATAGATTTGGTCAATATTGTTATGAAGATAGAATACCTGTCCATTACGCGATAGTTCTTTTTGTATTGCGTCGCGGATTAAATTCTTATCTTTTTCCACGACATAAGTTTGTACACTGTATCGATTTAATGGTGGTGTTTCTAATAAAGATAAAGAACGGATACCTACAAGAGACATCTGTAGTGTACGTGGAATTGGTGTAGCACTGAGTGATAATACATCTACCCCATTCTTTAATTCTTTTATCTTTTCTTTATGTTCAACACCAAAACGTTGTTCCTCATCTACAACTAGTAGTCCAAGGTCCTTAAACTTTACATCCTTGGATAGTAAACGATGTGTACCGATAATAATATCTACTTTACCTTCTTCCAGCTCCTTCAGTACTTGTTTTTGTTCAGCTGGACTAACAAAACGGTTTAATACTTTTACTGTAACTGGAAATTCCTGGTAACGTTTTTTGAAGGTATGGAAATGTTGTTCAGCGAGGATAGTAGTTGGACATAGTACCGCAACCTGCTTGTTATCACAAATTGCTTTAAACGAAGCACGTATTGATACTTCTGTCTTTCCAAAACCAACATCACCACAGACAAGACGGTCCATTGGTTTATTACTTTCCATATCCTTCTTGATTTCCGCAACTGCCTTTTCTTGGTCAGGCGTTAAATCAAAAGAGAAGGAATTTTCAAACTTCTTTGTCATCTCATTATCTTTTGAAAAGGCAAAGCCGATATGTTGTTCACGGTTGGCATAGAGTGATAATAAACGTTCTGCGATATCTTCGACATTACTTTGAAGACGCTGTTTTGTCTTCTCCCAATCACCAGAACCAAGTTTATTTAACTTCGGTACAACCCCTTCTCTTGAAACAAACTTACGGACAAGACGGAATTGTTCTAGCGGTACTAATAACTCTGTATTACCACGATAGATAATCTTTAAGAAGTCCCTTTTAACTTTTTGAATCTCGCGATTTTCAATACAGATATATTGTCCAACACCATATTGGGCATGGACAACATAATCACCAGGTTGAAGTTCATCATAACCATGAATGACTTCCGCATTACGGAACTTATTTTCATATCTACCCTTGTGGTGATGATAAGCAAAGATTTCTGCAGCCGTATATACCTTTAGATTTTCATCAACGAGATAGAAGCCCTGCGCAAAGGAATTTGTATAAATGTTGATACCTTCAACAGGTTCCTCATCATCTGTTAATAGATGATATGGTAATTTTATCTCTACACATTTATCAATAACTGTTACGATTTCTTTTTCCGATAATGCCAAAACAACTGGCATCGGCTGATGAATCAGTAATAACTTTTGTTCGAGGCTTTCATTTGGAATATGTAATTCTTCAATATTGACTACATTCTCTGTGAACGGATCTTCTACAACCTTCTTACCGTGCTTTGAAAGACTGTGGATATCATGCCACATCGCAAACTTCGGTAACATCTTCTCTTCTTGAACCATCTCTTGAATGTAAGTGATTGTTTCCTCATTCAACTTTTTAGCAGAATCCAGAATGAGTTGTTCATCGGAATAAACAATCAGTGGATTTTGCATGTAATCCCAAATACCTGCTGTCTTTGACAGTAATGCCATGTAGGAATACATATGGGATGAAAATACTTTTTCACGTAATGCATGTAAGTCCGACTCAATTTCAGCTGCCAAGATTGGTTTATTTTCTTTCGATAATAATTCTTCAGATTTACTACAGATTTCTTCTATCTGTTTATCTGTAAAGAATACATCACCTGCTGGAATAATAGTAACTTCTTCAATCTTTTCAACCGTCTTTTGTGTAGCTACATCAAAGAAGCGAATCGATTCAACCTCTGTATCAAAAAACTCAATACGAATTGGAGAGTCATAGTTAATCGAATATACATCAACGATACCACCTCTTGCGGCAAAGGTTAATGGTTGGTCAATGTGAGAAGTCTTTTGATATCCACCCGATAATAATTTTTGTTTGAATGCATGCATGTCCAGCATATCGCCTGTTTGAATCTTGATACAACGATCTTTAAAATCTTCTGGAAATGGTAGTTGTCTTAACAAAGCGGATGGACAAGTAATCACTACTTGGTTTGGATTCGATAAAAGTCCAGCTAAGGTCTCTACCTTTTGGGCAGTTAATTCTGGACTAGATGCGATAGCTTCTACACGTAACGATTCATCCGCACCAAAAAGAGCACAATCTTTTTCATCTAAGAGTGTCGCAATCCTCTCATATAAACGTTGTGCAGTATAGAGATTCTGTTTTACAACCAGAATTGGGCGTGGCTTCTTTTGGAAAGAAGTCGCAATGACTAACGCTTCTTCAATTAAAGAAGTATACGGAATCGGAGACTTTGCATGGTCCAACAGTTTTACAGCTGGATTATCCACCATTCTCTCATATAACCAATTTGGGATTTTCTGTATTGAACTCTTCAAGTAATCTCCTTTTTATGTCTTCTTATTTTATCATCATTACCCTTTGAAAAACAGAAGAACACTTAACTAGTCTTTTTCAAAGACATAAAAAATTGCCACAAATCATGGCAATTTTGATTTACTTCTTCTTTTCTTTGATGTTGTATTTGTTCATCACTTTATCTAAAGGTTCATTGACCCAAGCAGCAGCCGCATCTGCAGCGATAGAGATGATTCGTTCAAACTCTTCACGTTCTGCCTTTGGAACTGGGGATAATACCCAATCAGGAACCTTCGCATGATTGCCTGGCTCACTATGACCAACACCAATACGTACACGTGCAATTTGGTCCATCCCTAGTGCGTTGATGATAGACTTCATACCCTTCTGTCCACCACCAGAACCATTCTTGCGAATACGCAATGCGCCAACCGGAATATCCATGTCATCATGTAAAATCAGAATATCCTCTGGCTGTAACTTATAGAACTTTACAGCTTGTGAGATTGCGCTTCCCGATTCATTCATATATGTTAATGGCTTCATAAGTGTTACTTGTTCGCCATTAATTCTAACGCTAGCGATAAGTGCATTCCATTTTTCAGATGTAATGGAAGTTCCTAACTTTTCAGCTAATTTATCCACGGCCAGAAATCCACTGTTATGTCTTGTCTTTTCGTATTCCTTGCCAGGGTTTCCTAAACCTGCAATTAACTTCATTACTTCTTATCCTTCTCTTCTAAATCCGCATCTGTTAATTTTTCTAAGACCATTGTCTCGGATAGATTTTCAGATGGTTTCTGATCTAGCTTTTCAATATCACTATCTGTC
>JABZLU010000104.1:0-297 GCA_015256605.1 Solobacterium sp. | reverse complement strand
ATTGTAAAGAGATAATGATCAGGGTTTACAATTTCAATATCACTATCTGTCAACTTCTCTAATACCATTGTCTCAGATAAATTTTCTTCAGAATTAGATTTCTTGTTTTCTACAACTTCTTTTTCAACTGGTTCTTCCGTTGTATCATCTAAAGTAATATCTAAACTTTGAATCCATCTCTTACCTACACCTGTTTGTGCAAACTGCTCTAACATAGGCTTCATTTCTTCTAATTGTTCAAACTTGGCTTGGTCTTGATAAATCTTATAGAGTGTAGCGTTTGCGAGATTCTTATAG
>JABZLU010000103.1:0-4243 GCA_015256605.1 Solobacterium sp. | reverse complement strand
ATGATAAATGATGTAACCAATACTGATCATGCATGTAAGAATAGAAATCCATATGGATACTATACGTATGTTGGTGCTTTGGTACTCACATACATACGTACCGACAGATGGTATCGTAACACTGACGAGACCATTCTTACTTAACGTCGTTTCTAATACTTCTGCAGTATCAATATTATGAATGATATAGCCTTTATAATAAGTGATTGGTAGTACAATGGTTTGAGGATTGGTAATCGTAAAACGATATCTACCATCGTCAATCCATTCTCCAGTTGTAATTGTTTCACCTGATGTAGTTTGAATTGTCTTTGTATAACTACGGAAATCAGGAGAGTGATAAGGAAGATAATCACCACCAGCAAGTTCTACGCGCATGTATTGTGCAGAATAGTATGGATCAATGAGTTTACCGTTGGTTACTTCTTGCCATGTGGTATTGTGTGGCATGATAAATGTACGTTTCGTTGCAGGATAGAGATGGTAGATTCCTTCTAAACTCAACAATAATATCAAACAGATAGGTACATACTTAAGTTTATGTGTAAGGTTTTCTATACCTATTACAGCAGGAACACATAATAGTGGTAATGCCAACATATTTAATCGCCATGGAAACTGTAATACTCTAACAAATGACATGTACTTCCATGGAAATATCTGTGCAGGCAATAACATGCAAATCCATCCAAGAACTAGCATCAATGTAATGAACGGTTGTTTCTCTTTCTTGGCAAGAAAGAGATAACTGATTGGTGTAATGCTTAAAAATAAACCAATGTTAACAACCATTGCATTACTTGCATTATATTGATTGCCAGATAAGCCAAACACAGTTTGGTTGGCAAAGAATTGCCAGAATGCCATTGCGTGATTTTCTAATGCGGAACTCGACGCATAGTAATTGAGATAAAATTGTTGCGATTTTAGTTGTTCTATCATAGGGAAGGTATAGAAAGCAGTTAATAAACATGCTAGCATACTTTCACAAACTAGTAGTTTATATCTATCAAAAGAACACTTTGGTAGATATATGATACAGATAATGATTACTAGAATAAAACATAATAAGAAACTTAAGTTATGCGATAATACAGTTATCACCAAACCAATTAGATAGGAGAACGAATATTTCTGATTGGTTTCAAAGATTTCATATAGACCAGATAGTATAAGTGGAATGCCTACAAGCGCAAATACTTCACCTAATGCACCACGGACATAGATATCTGTAATGTGGTAATTGCTAAAAAGATATGCAGCAACTGCGAGTAATCGAATTGATGACTTTGATGTAAACTTGCTTGCAAGCATGTACATTGTAATTCCAGAAAAGAAGCTTGCAAGAAATACAGTTAACTTATAACTATCAACTAATACTAGTCCTAAGTTATGTAGAATTGCTGGTAACAATAAGAATATATCAGAGTAGAATAGTGGGCTTCCGTAACCAAATCCTCCATTTTCATATGGATAGATAGCAGGGAGTATTTGTCCGTGTTGAAGTGCTCTTGCGTATTGTTCAATGCGTGATACATGAAAGAAGGTGTCATGTTCAATCGCAAGAAAACTCTTTGTTAGGTATGGGAACATTAGTAGCATAGTCAATGCTAGGATGATTGATAAATCAATCAATAACTTACGATACTTTCTCATCCGAAATACCATCCCGGTAGCCATGCTAGAAACTTAGCAAATTGTATTGTCGTACCAAATCCAGTCGTAACTGGTAAGAATAGGATAAAGAATCCTAGATATAGCGCTAAATATACTGGTACTATAAAGTGATATTTACGTTCTTTTAGATGATAGATACAGTACATAATTGCAATGATGGTAAATAATGATGTTGGATAGAAGTGATATGCAAATACGATGCGATGAACGTAGATAATCCATGGTAATAGACCGCTGAAATAACCAACCACAATATACCAAGCTACCGTATCTTTCTTAAATAGTGCACGGTATGTTGTAAAAAGAATTGCTGGAACACCGGCCCATGTTAATAACGGGTTAGAGAAACAAGAAATTGTATGGAAAATATTACCTACAGTTCCAACGTAGTACCACATTGGACGTAAATCAAATACCCATTGAAACCAAGTGCTTTGATATGGGTGTGTTGCGTTTAAATTGACGTGGTAGAAATACATCTGTTGCGCTTGTTTCCAAACGTTGGCAATAGACCATGGTTCATTACGGAAAATTTGATCAGGAATATAAGAGATACAGTAGATTGTAATTGGGATAATGATGAAGAATATTACACAAAGTAGCATTGTTTTCAGCAGTATTTGAAAGAACTGTGAATGAGCCTTTTTATCTTTCTTGTATTCGAGGTAGCGTTGAATCCAGTTTGTAAATAACATTATTGCTAGTCCTACAGCTGCATAGCATCCTGTCCACTTCGCCGATATTGATATTCCCATAAAGATACCAGACAGAAGTAGGTATAAAATTCCCTTCCGCATAGGTAGGGTATAGAAATTTGACATGCAGTACTTCAACATCCAATAGAAGGAACATAATATGAATAAAATACTAAATGGTTCTAGTGTAGCGATACGTGATGTTGTGATATGCATGAAATCTGCAGCTAGCAAGAATGAACCAATCAAAGAGAATTCATCTCGTTTCAATAATAATTTTAAGATTCCATACAATACTGGTAACATGAGTACTCCAGCTATTGCACCAGGTAATCGCCAGGAAAAAGGGTTCATCCCAAATAAACGAATGGATAGTGCAATAATATTGGTGCCAAGTAAAGGGTGAACATTTGCGTACATGTACTGTCCATTTGCGATTTCCCATGCGTTACGTACGTGATAAATTTCATCGAAATATGCTTGGTCGTAATAAGTAGGGGAAAGAACCAATTTATCTTGTTCATCAATGAGTAGACTTCCTGGGTATGGTCCATCTTTTTGCTTATCGCGTAAGATGGAGATTGGTAAAAAACCTGTATGATCTTCTTTTCGAAAACCAATTTCCGATAAAGAACTATTCTCGCTTAAATCAACTAGTTTGATATAACGATATTGCCAATTTCCTTGTTCAATTGCGTAGGTGTATATATTTCTTTGTTTAAGACTGGCAATACGCGTCCATTCTTCTAAATCATTGGAAGCGTACAAATGAATATTATTTGTTCCAATTTGATATGCGGATGGATTCGAATTCGTATCACCTTCACCGTAGATTGCATAGATTGCATCAAATTTTTCACTTTTGCCAAAATCAAATGTAATTTGTTGTTTCTCAGCGGTTGGTTGCCATGTGGTTGTTGGAAAGGTAGTTGAACCAAGCTTCCAAAAAGAAATGACAGAGTAGATTATCATCATTAATATAAGTGATAAAATACTGTGATGATTTTCTGCTTTAAAATAATCTAGCTTATATAAAAAATAACCAATGATTAATATCACAAAGGTAAAACATAACAGGGTTAAAAATTCACTATTTGAAAACAATAATAAACTCAATTTTTCCATAATTTAAACTCCATCCCTATTATACAAGAAAAGTTTTATCCTCATCACCCTTATTGACACAGTGATAGAAAGTGCTAAGATAAACTATGTTAGCACTATGTGTATTAGAGTGCTAAAAGGAGGAATAAACATGTTAAAACCATTACGTGATTATGTAGTCTTAGAAAAAGCGAAAGAAGAAGAGAAAACAAAAAGCGGTATTATTTTGACCGAACAGCCAAAAGAAGAACCTGGAAAGGGTATTGTTGTGGCTGTGGGACCAGGTAAGATGGAAAATGGAAAATTAACTCCATTGGAATTACAGGTTGGTCAAAAGGTTGTATATAAAAAATATTCTGGAACTGAAATCAAAGAAAATCAAAAAGAGTATCTATTAATTGAAGCAGAGAATATTCTTGCGATTGTAGAATAAAGTAGAAAGAAGGAATTATTATGGCAAAAGAATTAAAGTATGGTAAAGATGCACGTCAACTCATGTTGGATGGTGTCAATAAATTAGCAGATGCAGTTAAAGTAACTTTAGGCCCAAAGGGCAGAAACGTTGTGCTGGAGAAATCATTCGGATCACCAGTGATTACAAACGATGGTGTAACTATCGCTAAGGAAGTAGAACTTGAAGATAAGTTTGAAAATATGGGTGCTAAATTAGTGTATGAAGCAGCCAATAATACAAATGAACTAGCAGGTGATGGTACAACAACTGCGACTATCTTAACCCAATCAATGATTACAGCTGGACTTAAGGC
>JABZLU010000102.1:2172-4279 GCA_015256605.1 Solobacterium sp. | reverse complement strand
CTTCTACACGGCGTTGTGCACCAGAGATAGAACGTGTAACTGTCTTAGACTCAATAACTGTATCACCCAGTTTCGCAAATAACGCTTCCATGTGTTCGGCACCGAAACGTACCATCAGATCATCTTGTACAGATACATAGAAACGTGACATACCTGGGTCTCCTTGACGACCAGAACGTCCACGTAACTGGTTATCAATACGTCTAGATTCATGTCGTTCAGAACCTAATACACAAAGACCACCTAACTCACGAACACCTTCGCCAAGCTTAATATCAGTACCACGACCAGCCATGTTTGTCGCAATGGTAACCGCACCCTTCTGTCCAGCTTTAGCGATAATATCTGCTTCACGAGCATTGTTTTTAGCGTTCAATACTTCGTGTGGAATATGACGTTCCTTTAAGTATTTAGAAATCAATTCAGAAGTTTCAACCGCGATTGTACCTACAAGTACAGGTTGACCTGCCGCATGACGTTCTACAACCTCATCCACAAGTGCATTGAACTTTGCCTTCTTTGTGCCATATACCGCATCCGGATAGTCAATACGTGCAACTGGACGATTCGTTGGAATCTCAAATACGTACATGTTGTAAATCTCTAAGAATTCTTCTTCCTCTGTCTTCGCTGTACCAGTCATACCGCAAAGTTTGTTATAGAGACGGAAGAAGTTCTGATATGTAATCGTCGCAAGCGTTGTTGTTTCTTGCTTGATAGAAATACCTTCCTTGGCTTCTACTGCCTGGTGTAAACCATCAGACCATTGTCTACCCTTCATCAAACGACCAGTATTTGGATCAACGATAACAATCTCATCATTTTCTTCATCCACAACATACTCAATATCTCTTAACATCACATAGTTAGCCTTTAAAGCCTGATTAATGTGATGCAATAACTGTGTATGCGCTAGGTTAAATAAGTTTTCAATACGGAAAGTAGCTTCTGCTTTTGCAGTACCCTTTTCTGTTAACTGAACTGTACGTGACTTAACATCTAATTCATAATCTTCATCTTTTACCAAACGCTTTACGAAACGGTCAGCCTGTAGATAAAGATTCGCTGTATCTTTCTTACCACCGGAAATAATCAATGGAGTACGTGATTCATCGATTAAAATGGAGTCAACTTCATCGACCATCGCAACGTTTAAACCACGTAGTACACGGTCTTCAACACGAGTGACCATGTTATCACGTAGATAGTCAAATCCAAGTTCTGAGTTTGTTGTATATGTAATATCACATGCATACGCTGCACGCTTTTGAGCCTTCGTTAATTGGCGAAGATTTAAGCCAACTGTTAGGCCTAAGAAGCGGTGAATTTCTCCCATCCATGCGGAGTCACGTTCTGATAGGTATTCGTTTACAGTTACAACGTGAACACCTTTACCCTCTAAGGCATTTAGATATACCGCCATAACAGATGTCAAAGTCTTACCTTCACCTGTCTTCATTTCGGCGATATCGCCACCTTGCATAACAGCAGCACCCATCAGCTGAACAGGATATGGAAATTCACCGATTACTCTGCGGCAGGCTTCACGTGCTGTCGCAAACGCCTCCACAAAGATATCGTCTAATGTAGCACCTGCAGCGAGTTTTTCTCTCAAATAAGGTGTCATCGCTTTGAGTTCATCATCACTCTTTACTTTATATTCTTCTTCCAAATCCAAAACTGGCTTGATCTTCTTTTGAATCTGTTTTAACTTACGGGCGTCTTCGTTGAATAATCGACTTAAAAAATTTGCCATAATGCCTCCATATTTTTTATACTAAATAACTATTTTATTATATATTTTCGGCATATAAAAGGCAATGAGACAAGCACCACCAACGCTCTAGAAAGCACCTTATTTTCCGAATATTTTCGGCTTTTTTAGCCATAAATGATTCACACTGACAACATAGATTACAATCTTACAGTCATAATCTTGTAAACAATGAAGTGCCCCCAACAAAGAAGCACCTGTTGTAATCGTATCATCCACCAATAAAACTTTCCTAGGCACATCGCAATGTTTCTTTAATGCAATATTATCAACCATCTTCATTCGCTCTTCAACACTACGATTTTTCTGATCAAAATCATTCACTTTTTCAAA
>JABZLU010000102.1:0-2162 GCA_015256605.1 Solobacterium sp. | reverse complement strand
AGATGGTGAAACCCACGTTTTGCGATTTTCTCTTTTGAACTTGGCAAATAACAGACAGTATATCCAAAAAATCGAATCATAAACCACCAACGAAATGGATAGAGAAATACTGTTTTCAAAGCTTCATCAAAACATTCCTTGTATTGAACTAATATCTTCGCAAAAGCATCATCATAAACATAACTTGCATATAGCTTGTATCCATGAAACTTCATACGAAATCTGACACGATTTAAATTACTGCGACATCTATGACATAGGGGATCATCATTCTCTAGAATATCAATGAAATCTCCATCCCCTTTTTCCATTCCACACATTAAACAATACATACGTGATTTGCCTGCTCAATCTTTTCTTTGCAAAATTGTACAAGTTCTGTCTTTTCACTGCATAAAAACAGGACATCTCCTTCTGGTGATGTAAAGCTTCTTCCTGCTCTACCCGCCATTTGAATTAAGCCAGCCTCATCAAATACAAAGTGATTCGCATGCCATACACAGATATCTGCTTTTGGAATTGTAACACCTCTTTCAAGTACTGTCGTCGCAATCATGATACCATTTGTTTCTTGTTTAAACTTATGAATGATAGTATCTCGATTTTCACTTTCACTCGTACATACATAGCACTTCATAAATATATTGAAAAAACGTCCCAATATCTTCGCAGATTTTATCGTTGGCACAAAGATAATTCTAGGATTGCATGCATGATTGTTTATCCATCGTAACAATACATAAAACAATATTATCGATGGATAAATAAACAGTCTTGGTACTGGTAAATCGTGTCCATGTGGTCTTTTATTTAACACGATATGACGCATAGTACCTTCTTTTACTCTACTTAACAGGTAACTATCTGGTGTCGCTGTTAAGTAGATAACATGACCTATGCAAGCATGTTTTGCAATCCCATGTAGCACCTCATCTCCACGATAGGGGAAAGCATCCGGTTCATCTAATATCAGCAATGAAAATTGGCCTTGGTAGCGATATAACTGGTGGGTAGTGCAAACGATTAAATCTCCATCAAGTACATCTGTATGGCCACCACATACCGCAACAATCTTTGCTTTTGTAAAATAGGTCTGTAGTCTTTCTGATAGTTCTAATACCACTTGTCTTCTGGCAATCGCAAAACATACTTTTCGATTCTCTTTTAACGCATCCGCAATACTAGCAAGTACCATTTCTGTTTTACCCGCACCACAAACACATTCTAGTAATACATCCTGTGTACGTATATGCATCTGACACTCTTTCGACACTACTTCTTGAAATTTTGTTAAGGGATACTGCATGGTGTATTCACTACAATCAGCGTGTATATCTTGAAGCTTTCCAGCCATCTCTTCCTCTTCTAATAGCAGTCTTCCAAACCCAATACATTTTCTACAATAATATCCATGACTTCCTTTGTAAAAGTACGATTTACGAGCATTTCCACAACGTGGACATTTCATCATCTCACCTCTACAAAAATATTCACGAAAACGCATTCACTTCCACAAAAAAGTTTGATAGTTTTGCCTATCAACCGAATACATTTTAGGATTGCTTATTTGATCGGATTCTCTTTATAAACGCAAAGCCAAATCCTACAAGTGCGATAATAATCGCACCAATATAAATTGGTAAATGAGAATTATCACTTGTCTTTGGCGTTGCTACTGGTGTTTTATAAATATTTGTAAATACAGCTTCATTTGCGACTGTACCGTCCGCCTTCTCAACATGAGTATCAGCCACAAGTTGTCCAGCAACATCTCTTACATCAAATGTGATTGTATAGAGAGTTGTATCATAGGTATAATTTGCGATACCATCATCGATTTCACGAATCACATACTGATACGTACCTGCCTGTGTAATTTCAAAAGTACCGAATTCAACTTCACCACTTCCAATTACCGTAGCTAATTTTACACCATTTACACTGCCATTTGGCATTGGATCTGTTGGATTGATTGCCTTCATCTCAAATTGGAATGTGGATGCGTTCGTTGGATTTCCTTCTACAATCTTCTTGACTGGAGGATCAACCAATACAGGTTTTGGTACATAAGTATTGACAATCTTTGTACCATCATAGTGAACTGTAAAGTCTCTGCTATCAATTGTGATTGAATTTCCCTCTTCTACCGCATTACCATCACC
>JABZLU010000101.1:0-4281 GCA_015256605.1 Solobacterium sp. | reverse complement strand
GATATATAAACAATTTTCAACATTGATTTCGACTATACTCGAAACTATAAGAAATAATTAATGTTATTTCGATTATAGTCGAAATAACACAATGCAAACGATAAATGCCAGTTTTACATTGGTCTTGGACCATAAGGAATGTACATAACTATGCTATAATACATATGTTTTGAGAGGCGAATATGGCAGAAAATTATACACCGATGATGCAGCAGTATCTTGCAGTCAAAAAAGAATATGAAGACGCAATCTTGTTCTATCGCATAGGCGATTTTTACGAGATGTTCTTTGATGATGCGAAGATTGCTTCGAAAGAATTAGACCTTGTACTAACAGGAAAGAATGCGGGTGTTGAGGAACGTGTACCGATGTGTGGTATTCCACATCATGCGGCAGCTGCGTATATCCCAAGACTTGTATCCCGTGGTTTTAAGGTTGCGATTTGTGAACAGACACAAGATCCAAAAGAAGCGGTTGGTTTGGTTACACGTGATGTCATTCGTGTGATTACACCAGGTACTGTTATGCAGGAAATTTCTGATGAAAAAGCCTCTGTATATTTAGCTGCGATTACCGATTATGGATATGGGTATTCTCTTGCGATTGTAGAAATGAGTACTGGTGAAAACTATGTACAGAATATCGAGCATAAAGATGTGTTGTTAATGCAGACACTACTACGTTCGAATGTACGTGAAGTTGTAGTACCTAGTGATTTTAAAGAAAAGACGCTCAAGAGTTTTAGAGAGCTGCAGATTGTCATTTCTTATTGTGATGAAACACGTATCAAAGAGGAGTATCTACCATTGACGGAAGGTATCCTCAAAGATTATGACATGCATGCATATGGACGTATGTTAAACTATCTGGAAAATACCCAAAAGCACATGTTAGGTCACTTACAGGTGACACGCATCGAACGTGAAGATGAAGTGTTATATATGGACTTTGCGACACGTCAGAATTTAGAGCTTGTTCAGTCTTTACATGAAAATGGTAAGGCAATTACACTATGGTCATTTTTAGATGCGTGTAAGTCATCGATGGGCTCAAGACAGTTACGGAAATGGATTGAAAAGCCACTTGTTTCTAGAGAAAAAATTGAAGCACGCTTTAATAAGACAGAATGGTTAATTCAAAACTTCATGCAAAGACAACAGTTGCGTGATAGTTTTAGCAATATTTATGACTTACAAAGACTGATTGCTAGATGTGCGATGAATACGGCAAATGCGGTAGATTGTCAACGTTTGACAAAGACCTTAGCAGAAGTGCCATCTATCATGCATGCACTAGATGAGACTGTCTTTGATGAAAAGCGTAAAGTTGATCCGTTACAAGAGCTTTACCAGAAGTTGAAAGATGCGTTTGTGGATAATCCACCAGTTCAGATTAGTGATGGTGGAATGTTTAGAGATGGTTATAATGCCGAACTCGATGAAGCACGTAAGATTCAACATAGCGGTAGAACTTTCATTGCGGAATTAGAAGCCAAGGAAAGAGAAAGAACCGGTATTAAGACACTCAAAATCGGCTACAACAAAGTCTTTGGTTATTATATTGAAATCTCTAAAGCAGCTGCACAAGCTGTTCAGGATGATTGGGGTTATATCCGCCGTCAAACATTAACGAATAATGAACGTTTTATTTCTCCAGAATTAAAGGAGAAAGAAGACGCAATCTTACATGCGGAAGAAAATGCGATTCGCATTGAGAAACAATTATTCCAAATGATATTAGATGAAATCCGTGCATACTTACCAAGACTACAGAAGTTAAGTAAGTTTTTGGCAGAGGTTGATGCACAGGTTGCCATGGCAGAAGTATCTGCCAAGTATGGTTATGTACGTCCACAGTTTGATGAGGACCGTCTACTCATTGAAAACGGGAAGCATCCAATCTTGGATGACATGATGAAGAATCCAAAGTATGTCGCAAACTCTACAGATATGCATAAAGACCAGGATATCTTACTGATTACTGGTCCAAACATGGGTGGTAAATCTACCTATATGCGTCAAACTGCATTAATCGTTATCATGGCACAGATGGGATGTTTCGTTCCAGCGAAGAGTTGTATCATGCCTATCTTCGATAAGATTTTTACACGTATTGGTGCTTCGGATGATATTCTCAGCGGACAATCCACATTCATGGTAGAGATGTCAGAAGCTAACCTTGCCTTGCAGGAAGCGACTTCCTCATCCTTGATTTTATTCGATGAGATTGGGCGAGGAACATCCACTTATGATGGTATGGCATTAGCACAGGCAATGATTGAATATATCGCAACTTGTATTCACGCTAAAACAATGTTTAGTACACACTATCATGAATTAACCGTGATTTCGGATAATCTTCCAAACGTGAAGAATATGCATGTAGTCGTCAAAGAAAACAATGATGAAGTCACATTCTTATATAAGATGGCAGAAGGCCCTGCTGGACATTCTTATGGTATTAATGTCGCAAGACTTGCGGGATTACCAGATGCAGTATTAAATCGGGCAAAAGACTTACAGAAGGAATTAGAATCAACCAAGAGAGTTGTACAACAAAACTATCAATTGGTAGAAATGCATAAAGAAGATCCACGTACGGAAGCTTTGATGGAGAAACTAAAACAAGTTGACCCAGATAATCTTTCTCCACGTGAAGCTTGGGTGATGTTAAGTGACCTTTGTGAGGAGGTAAAGAAGTAATGGAATTAGATAAGATTACAATACGAGGTGCCAAGGAGAATAACCTAAAGAATATTTCCTTGGAAATTCCTCGCAATAAAATGGTAGTAATGACAGGTCTTTCAGGAAGTGGAAAGACCTCGCTTGCCTTTGATACGATTTACGCCGAAGGACAACGACGTTATGTTGAATCCCTTTCCGCATACGCAAGACAGTTCTTAGGTGGCGTTGAAAAACCAAATGTTGAGTTAATTGAAGGGCTATCCCCAGCAATTTCTATCGACCAGAAAACAACATCCAACAATCCACGTTCTACGGTTGGAACTGTGACAGAAATCTATGACTACTTGCGTCTGCTATACGCAAGAACAGGCGTGCCATACTGTCCAAATCACAATATTCCAATCACAGGACAGACTATTACAGAGATGGTCAATCAAGTGATGGACTTACCAGATCGTAGTAAGTTAACTGTACTTGCACCTACGGTCAGAAATAAAAAAGGTAGCTTCAAAGATGTATTTGCAAAGCTATTAAAAGATGGTTATATCCGTGTACGCATCGATGGTGAAATTGTGATGTTGGAGGATGAACCGGAATTAGAAAAGAATAAACGTCATGATATTGATGTAGTCATTGACCGTATTGTAAAGACAGATGAATCCAGATCACGTGTATATGATTCTATTGAAACAGCACTAAATCTTGCGGATGGACATGCCATTGTCCTCGATGGGGAAGAAGAATTGGACTTCTCCACACACTTCTCTTGTCATATCTGTGGTTTTACAGTACCAAAACTAGAACCACGTTTATTCTCATTTAATGCGCCAATTGGTGCTTGTGATAACTGTCATGGTTTGGGTATTACAGAAGAAGTTGATGTGGATAACTTGATTCCAGATCGCTCTAAGTCTATCCGCCAAGGTGGTATTCGCTACTACAAGAATATTATTGGTACAGATAACATTGAATGGCAGACATTCTCAGTCTTACTCAAACATTACAAGATAGATCTAGATACACCAATCAAAGATCTTACAAAGAAACAATTAGAAGTAATTCTCTATGGTAGTGATGAGCCAATTCGTTATACCATCACATCCTCTGGCGGTAATAGTTATAACCGTAATGACTTCATCGAAGGAATTAAAAATATGATTGAACGTCGTTACGTAGAAACAACCAGCTCTATGAGTAAAGAATGGTATCACTCCTTCATGGTAGAGTCAGTATGTCCGAAGTGTCATGGACAAAGACTCAATCCAGAAGCACTCAGTGTACGTGTTGGAGATAAAAACATCTGCGAGTTTACACAACTATCCGTAGGTAAAGCACTAGATTGGATTAACAATCTAAAGCTAGATGTTGAAAAGACAAAGATTGCGGAGTTAGTACTTAAAGAAATTCGTAATCGTTTATCCTTCTTAAAGGATGTAGGTCTAGAATATCTATCACTTGATCGTTTAGCGGGAACACTCTCTGGTGGTGAAGCACAACGTATTCGTCTAGCAACCCAAATCGGTTCAAGATTATCGGGCGTTCTATATGTATTGGATGAGCCATCCATTGGCTTACACCAACGTGATAACAGTAAGTT
>JABZLU010000100.1:0-4292 GCA_015256605.1 Solobacterium sp. | reverse complement strand
GGCCTTTACCAATGCATCATGAAAGAGATGTTAAGTCATGAATTCCCTGGCATTGAACTCGTTAATCGTGAAGATGATACAGGTCGTGAAAATCTAAGAGCTGCTAAACTGTCCTATCACCCAGTCAGTATTATTGAGAAGTATCGTATTAAGAAAGGTGTTGAATCATGATTACAAAAGCAACGAAAGAACAAGCTACCGAAGTAAAGAATCTTTGGAAAGTATGTTTTCCACAAGAGGATGAAGGTTACATTGATTATTATTTTAAGAATCTGTTTGTGCCAGAGAATTGCTTTGTATATGTAGAAGAGGGACATGTTGTCTCGGCAATCATTCGCGCTCCACATGCGATGATGTTTAATGACAAAGTTCTACGTACTAGCATGATTCTAGGTGTTTGCACACTACCTGAATACCGTAAACGTGGATATATGAAGCGCTTAATGGAAATTGTATTAGACGCATGCGAGCATACTGAACTGATTACGCTCATTCAGGCATATGATCAGAAACTATATGAACCATATGGCTTCCGTAATATCTATAATCGCTCTACCTATCGCTTGACCCGTGATGATGTAAAGCGCAGCACAAACTTTGGTTGTTCCTATGAACCAACAGCGATTGACTTACTAAAGGTTTACTCTGCATTTATCCGTCGATTCAATGGTTACTATGCAAGAGACCTAGAATACTTTGTAAAGTATAAGAAAGAAATTAACGCACAGGGTGGAAAGATTGTAGCCTACTACAATGGCAAAGACCAAATCAGAGGATATGCGACGATGTTGCCAAAGGGAGATGTTTTAGAAATTGAAGAGCTCATCTACCTTGATTCTACTGCCCTTATGAAACTATGTAACGCAGCACTATTTGAAAAGGATGTTGTGGAATTACATGTATCAGAAGCAGAAGACTTAACGCTCGTATTTCCAGAGACAAAGGTTGAGACATATGGTTCTACAATGGCAAGACTTAATGACGCAAAACTATTCTCAAAACTTGTGGGTAGAGATATCTCTACGGTTGAACAAGCATTTGCGACAAGTATCAAGCCACTTAATCTAAATGAATTTGCATAAGAAGGGTGTATATCCTTCTTTTTTCGTGCTATAAAATAAGTAAAAACATACATGAAATGCATATCATTGAGGTGATTGTTATGAGAAGAGATCATTACAACTTCTTTCGTCTTGCAATCTACAGCGCAGTTATCATACTCGTAGTACGTATCCTTCCATATTTACTTCCAAGAATCCCAGGAAGACCAGAGTTCTTTAATGAGCAAATCATCAGTTCGACCAATCAAGATGAAATCAAAGAACTGAAAGAAGAAGCGTTGAAAGAATATCATTTGCGATTTGATTATGATGATGTGTTAGGTTGTAAAACTTGTGAGCCACCATGGGATTGTGGAATTGAAAATATGATTATTTCGGATGTATACTCACAAAAATACGCTTTTTTGCCTAAGAAAAAAATCGGGAAGTATTACAACTACATCATAAAATCCTTCCGGAACAAACAAGAATATGTATTGAATTTATACGTTGCAAAAGAGGAAATGCCACATCGATTTACGCAAATGCCGACGACAGCTTATAAAGAAGCAAAATACACTATCGATGAAAATCAAATAATTGTACAGATAGCAACAGATTTAGATGATCATGAACTAAGTTTTTACATGTTCTGTGAGAACTGGTATGGATATAAACTCCAAGGGAATATATTCTATTATGCACAAGAATATAATGGTGACAATGTGACAGATAAGGTGAAAGAAATTCTGGATAAGACACTAAATAACCAATGTAAATAAGTATAAAAAGGCATTAAATTCACATGGTGCTAATTTATATAAAAAGATAGAAGAATTTTTAGTGAAATTCAGCACGTTAGCGCTTACATTCAAATGGTCTTAATTGACCGAAAACATATAAAAACATATAATATAAATGCAACAAAAGGAGGTCTTTGAAAGACAATATGACAGATGTAAGAGTTGCTATTAACGGTTTTGGCCGTATTGGCCGTCTAGCTTTTAGACAAATGTTTGTAGCTGAAGGTTATGAAGTTGTTGCAATCAACGACTTAACAACACCTCACATGCTAGCTTACTTATTAAAGCATGATACAACACACGGTAAGTGGGATCATGAAATCTCTGCAGATGATGAAAAGGGAACAATCACTGTAGATGGTAAGGAAATTACAATTTATAAGGAAGCTGATGCTAGCAACCTACCTTGGGGTCAATTAGACATCGATGTAGTTCTAGAATGCACAGGCTTCTACACAAGCAAAGCTAAGTCTGAAGCACACATCAAGGCTGGTGCTAAGAAGGTTGTTATCTCTGCCCCTGCAGGAAACGACTTACCAACAGTAGTTTACGGTGTAAACGAACATGTTGTAACAGCTGAAGACAAGATTATCTCTGCTGCTTCATGTACAACAAACTGCTTAGCTCCAATGGCTAAGGCATTAAATGATTTATATCCAATCCAATCTGGTATCATGACAACAGTTCATGCTTACACAGGTGATCAGATGATCTTGGATGGACCACAGCGTAAGGGTGACTTACGTCGTTCCCGTGCTGGTGCTTGCAATATCGTTCCTAACTCAACAGGTGCTGCTAAGGCTATCGGTCTTGTAATTCCTGAGTTAAATGGTAAGTTAATCGGTGCTGCTCAGCGTGTTCCTGTTCCTACAGGTTCAACAACACTCTTAATCTCTGTAGTTAAGGGTAAGGATGTAACTGTTGATTCTATCAACGCTGCAATGAAGGCTGCTGCTTCTGAAAGCTTCGGCTACAATGAAGAAGAAATCGTTTCTTCTGACATCGTTGATGAAACACATGGTTCTATCTTCGACGCTACACAGACAATGGTAGCTAAGATTGATGACGACACATACCAGGTACAGACAGTTTCTTGGTATGACAATGAGAACTCATATACTTCTCAGATGGTTCGTACAATCAAGTACTTCGCTAACGTTAAGTAATTAACCTAAGCAATCTAAAAATCACACTTCTTATGAGGTGTGATTTTTTTGGTCTCTTTATTTTTGATATACAATTTTACCATTAACTATTGTCATGTATACATCTAACGAACGACAGTCTCTTGGGTTAATATGCAGAATATCACCATCAATAACTGCAAAGTCTGCAAGTTTCCCAACTGTAATTGATCCCAAATCATCTTCACGACAGAAGTCATATGCACCACCGAATGTCCAACTTTCCAATACTTCATATGGGGTTAAACAATTAGCCTGGTTGAATGGGATACCACCTTCAGGAAATAGACCTGTGACTGAGTAATAAATAGATTCAGGTATATGATCGATAACAAGTGGGAGATCAGTCCCACAGCATAGTGGAACACCATAGTCTTTCATCTTACGGCGATTCCAATAATTTTTTCCACGCTCTAAGCCAATCTGTTTTTCAATCATTCCGACTTTATCATCGTAACTAGTGATTGATTGAATTTGAGGATAATATTCGCAAATAATACCAAGTTCTGCCATACGTTTTAAATCAACTGGATCACTAAATTCTGCTTCCGTTATAGCATGTCGATTCACTAATTTTCCGTTATTATCTTTTTTGCATAAATTAAAGATATTAACGGCTTTTTCGACTGCTTCATCACCTTGAGCATTTAGTGAGAATCGAGTACCAATTTTATCGGCTTCAAGTACTTCTTCTTGAATTAACTCCCAATTAATATCAAGTTTACATTTATAATTTTGATTCTCGTATGGTTGCTTTAATAAACCATTTCCCTGAGAAATAGAACCATCTGTCATACGATTAAAACCTGAAAAACAAATAAAATCAGAATTGTAATTAGCCATCATCTTCTTCGCATATTCAAAATTTGCATTCGCACCTACTGGTTGGGACATAAAATGCACACGCAGATTTAATTCTTCCTCAGATTCAAGCTCAGACAAGATATTCTGGAAGCCACTAAATTTATCAAACCCAATTTCTTTGACGGAAGTAATACCGCGCGCATTTAGCATAGCCATGTATTTTTTGAATAAGGGTTTAATAAAATTCTTATCTTTAAGTATTTCGTCTAATAATTTCCAGAATGCTTCATTACAATCTGCAGTTAAATCAAATCCATAATGATTGATTGCGGTTGTATTAAGCCAGAAATGTTCGCCACTTGTAGAAAATAGGACAATACGACAATTTGGGAATAATCCTTCTAATTCTTCAGGGCTTGGGATAGTAAAATTATCAGATATCCCGTGACCAAAGATATGAT